>NZ_JBSFYW010000020.1:0-144709 GCF_053599975.1 Streptomyces sp. NPDC005141
GGGGGGGGGGGGGCGGGGGGGACCCCGGCCGGGCCGGGCCGGCGCACAGTGCGCCGGCCGGACCGGACGTGTGTGCGGCCGGCCCGTCCGGAGGGACGGGCGGGCCACCGGGAGTTACGATCACGATCGTGACGTGCCCTTCTCCGCGGGCGACCGGATCGCCCGCGGACAGTGGGGCGGTGGATGTGATGGATCCGATGCGTGACGGTCGCGCCGGGCGAAGTACTCCGAGGGGAGCCGTTCGTGACCACGGCAAGGGACTTGTTCATCATCACGATGGACAAGGAGCCGGACCGTTCTGTGGGGCAGGGCGACCTGTCGCTCGCACTCGCCGGAGCGGAGGTGATCGATCTCCTCGCCGACGAGGTCCTCACGCTGGACGGTGACAGGATGGTGCCGACCCGGCAGCCGACGACGGAGGACCGTCTTCTGGGTGAGGCGGCGTCCGCGATCGTGCGGCAGGTCCCGTACGAGCGGGTCGAGGACTGGCTGTGGCGCAGGGGCCGCGACCTGTCGGCGGCCTATCAGACGGACCTCGAACAGGCGGGCCAGCTCACCCGGCAACGGCGTGGCCGCCTGCACTTCGGCGCCGACCGCATGGAGCTGGTGGACTCACCGGCCCGCAGCCGCGCGATGCACCGCTGGGCGGCGGACGAGCCCGTCCTCGCCGCCCTCGCCGCGATCGTCGGGATTCCCGCCGAGCAGACCGAGGACACCCCGGCCGTCGACGAGGCGGTGACGACCGTCCTGGTCGCCGTGCACGACGCGGTGATGGAGCTGGAGGCCGTCCGCCAGCGCCGGGTCATCGAGAACGCGGCGTTCGCCAACATCTGGCGGGGCGCCTGAGAGAACCCGCGCGAGGGACGGGTCCGACCGTACGCAGTGATCACCCGGACGTCTCGCGGGCCCGCTCCTCGCTCTCGCGTGCGGCCTGGAGGGTGTCGACGCGTGGCGCACGCCGGGGCAACAGCGAGTCGGTGACGCGCTGCAGCGTCTTCGTCAGGGGGTGCTTGTCCTGTCCCGACGCGGCGGCCCGCACGGCGGACGCCGCGTCGCGGTACTCGGCCATGTCGGCGAGCGCCGCGTGGGCGAGTTCGGTCGCCTCGCGGTACAGGTCGCGCGACTTCGTCATGGCGTCGAGGGCTTCGGAGTAAGAGGCCGCCAGGGCGCGCGTGTGGGCGAGTTCCTCTTCGAGGGTCAGCAGACGCCAGTCCTGCCGGAGTGCGGTGAAGGCCGCGGCCGCGTCGTCCGGCATTGGCCAGGGCAGTGCCGCGAACTGGACGACCTTGTCCAGGAGTTCCGTCGGTTCGGAGCCGTCGAGGAAGACGCTCCGCACCCTGAAGGCCTGCTCGTCGTACCCGATCCGGGCGGGTGTGCCGGACAGAATGACGGCTCCGCCGCGCGGCACGGACGTTCCGAGGTCCCCGAGCGCCCAGTTGACCGCGTGGAACTGCTCGGGCGTGGCACGGTGTTCCACGACGCGGTGCCGCAGCGCGGGCGGCAGCAACCGGGTCAGCGGGAGGCGGCCGTCGGTATCGGGGGTCATGGCCTCGTGCACGACGACGTTGATGCTCCAGCTGTGCCGTGCGATGTCCTTGAGCAGGCGGCGCAGTGCGGCGTCGTCCTTGGGGAGCGGATTGATGTCCTGGAGCCGCAGCCCGGCCACGCCGTCACGATCCCAGGAGATGTCGCTCTTCTCGGGCCAGAACATGGTGGCCGGCGAGGGCCAGGCGAGGTCCCAGGGCCGTTCCGCCTCGGCCGCCAGCGTCCAGCGCCGCTCGGCGTCCACGTGCTCACGTCCGTCGGTGACGAGCCGCGCCCGCACCGTGACGTCGTCGTCGACGAGCCAGCGCGCCTCGAAGACGTGAGCGTCCGGCGTCGAGGCGTTCTCCGTCTCCAGGAAGTCCTGGATCGTTTCGCTGTTCTTCAGTTCCCGCAGATGCTCCCGGAGCGCCTGCTGCGGGACGGGGCCGGTATGGCGCCCGGCGGCCAGCCAGACTGTTTCCGGGGCGGTGGGACGGTCTGTGGAGGACTTCGGCATGAGTCACTTTGCTGGTGGGGTGCGGTGTGCTCTCCCAGTATGGTCGCCTTGGGCCACGAGCCGGGAGGCGAGCCCCCTCTGGATCACGGACCGCCGCCATCGAGTGACTATGGGCATTTCGTTGACGCCCGGGTGGATTGGGGTCATCGCGAGGGATTCGGCCGGTCCGCCGATGGCCGGGACGGTCCGGACGGCCGGGTTTGCCCACGCGCGTGTCGCGGACGTGGACGGCGGGGCAAGACCGGCCGGGTGAGGGCGCGGACCTGCGAGGACGCGGGGTGAATCGTGCCGGCCGGGGCCTCCGGGACGGCGCGGGCGCCGGTAGGGTTGCGGTCGGAGAAGGGGCGGACGCGGATGCGGCAGCGGGTGACCATGAGCGATGTGGCGCGGGCCGCGGGTGTCTCGTCCGCGACCGTCTCGTACGTTCTGAGCGGCAAACGGCCCGTCACCGAGGAAACGCGCAAGTCGGTCGAATCGGCCATCGAGCGTCTCGGCTTCAGTCTCAACCCCGTCGCCCGCAGCCTTCGTACGGGCAAGTCCACGATGGTCGCCCTCGTCGTGCCCGACATCGCCAACCCGTTCTACGCGCTCCTCGCCCGGTCGATCCAGGACGAGTTGCGTGGCCGGGGCTACCACGTGCTGGTGAGCAGTACGGGGGCGCGGCGGGACGAGGAGGAGGCGCTGCTGCGCGAGGCGGTGCAGCAGCGGTTCGCCGGTGTGGTGATGACGCCGTTCCGGCTGGCCACCGATGCCTTCGACGTACTGCGCGGTGCCGCGATCCCGGCGGTGGTCAGCGCGGACGTCCCGTTCGGCGAGGTCGATCTGGTGACTCCCGACGCCGACGCCGCGGTCCGCGAGGCGCTGGCGCACGTGGCGGCCACCGGTCGGCGGCGCATCGGCGTGATCGCCGGGCCGCAGGACGCCGCGGGCGGCGATCCACGGCTGGAACGGGTCAGGAAGCACGCGTCCGAGGCGGGGCTGCACATCGCACGGGAGCACATCGTCCACGGTGAGCACACGCGCGAGGCGGGAGCGGAGGGCTTCGAGCGCCTGATGCGTTCCCGGCGCCGGCCCGAAGCCGTGCTGTGCGGCAACGACATCACGGCTGTCGGCGCGATGGACACGGCCGAGCGTCTCGGGCTCGACATCCCCGGCGACGTGTCTCTGGTGGGGCACGACGACATCGAGTTCGCCTCGCTGGTCAGGCCGCGCCTGACGACCATCCGGTATCCGGCGCGCGAGGTCGGCCGCGTCGCGGCCGGGCTCCTCCTGGAGCAGATCGACGGCCGAACCCGGCCGAGGACCGTGCGGGTCGCCGCGGACTTCGTGGCGCGAGCGTCCGTCTGACGCCGGTCTGACGTCGGACGGAAGTCGGTACGACGCCGCTGTCCCTCGAGGATCGCCGTTCAGGCACCCTGTTTTCCTCTCCCGCTCTTTGCCGGATCGATGTCGAGGGACCGTAGCGTAATCGATTACGTTGCGCGAGACTGGGCGGCGGGCGAACGCCTGGCAGGGGTGGGCAGCCGTACGGCCCGTGCTGAGGCCTGCGGTCTTTGGCATGAAGCAGTCCCCATGTCCGTTCGAGCTGCCTGTAAACAAAAACCCTCAGCGAGTGTTGGCTTTTGATTGTCTCCGTCGCGAAATTCGACACCCTCTCATGGCATCGGTCCGCCCCCTGCGGACCGGTCGGTGGCCCGTCCGGAGCGGTGGCGTCGAGGGCTCGCGGGGTTGCCCCCGCACCTGCCCGTCGCCCGCGGGGGTCGTGAACACCCGGTGTCGATCGCTTCTTCCGGGCTGCCCAACACCCCGCTGTCGCACCGGATGTGGCCGCTGAGCTGTGCGGTGAAGCCCGTCAGTGTCCGGAGTGGTGGTCCCGGCGTGCGGCCGGCCCCTTGGTGTGGCCGCGGTCGGCCCGTGCCGTGTCGGTCACGTTTCGGGTACGTGGGACGTGAGGTCTTGACGTCACGCCGACATCCGGCTGTCATTACGCCCACGTTGTTCGGTCGAGTTGGTTTCTGATCGATTTCCGGCCTCCCCGCCGTCCATCGCTGACCGAACCCTGCCCTCAGGAGCCGTCATGCACCTTCCCCTCTCGGGTCTGTCCGCCCCGACACCCAGCCGTCGCACCCTGCTTCGCGGAATCGGCGGCGCGGCCGCGCTCGGCGCGGGCATACCCCTGCTGAGCGCCTGCGGCGGCAGTGGCAGCGCCGCGGACCCCAAGACGGTCACCCTCGGCTCCAACGCGTCGGACGCCGTGCCGAAGAAGGCCTTCGCCGACATCTACGCGGCGTTCAAGAAGCAGTCCGGCATCGCGGTCGATGTGAACACCAAGGACCACAACACCTTCCAGGAGCAGATCAACTCCTACCTCCAGGGCACGCCCGACGACGTGTTCAACTGGTTCGCGGGCTACCGCATGCAGTTCTTCGCGGCCAAGAAGCTCGCCACCCCGATCGACGACGTGTGGAAGACGATCGGCGGCAACTTCCCCGACGCGATGAAGGCGCTCAGCAAGGGCGAGGACGGCAAGTACTACTTCGTGCCGCTCTACACGTACCCCTGGGCGATCTTCTACCGGAAGAGCGTCTTCCAGCAGCACGGCTACGAAGTCCCCACCACCTGGTCCCAGTTCATCGCCCTGTGCAAGCAGATGAAGAAGGACAAGCTGGTCCCGATCGCCTTCGGGGACAAGGACGCCTGGCCCGCCCTCGGCACCTTCGACCAGATCAACTTCCGTACCAACGGCTACGACTTCCACGTCGAGCTGATGGCGGGCAAGGCGTCCTGGACCGACGCCAAGGTGCGCGCCGCCTTCGACAACTGGGCCGAGATCCTTCCCTACCACCAGGAAGGCGCCGTCGGCCGCACCTGGCAGGACGCCGCGCAGACCCTGGCGTCGAAGAAGGCCGGCATGTATCTGCTGGGCACCTTCGTGGGCCAGCAGTTCACCGACGAGGCCGACCGCGAGGACCTCGACTTCTTCGCCTTCCCGGAGATCGACTCCGCGTACGGTCAGGACACCGTCGAGGCCCCCACCGACGGCTTCATGCTCTCCAAGGCCCCGAAGAACCACTCCGGAGCCGTCAAGCTCCTGGAGTACCTCGGCAGCCCGGCCGCCGAGCAGATCTACCTCAAGTCCGACCCGAACGTCGTCGCCGCCTCCACCAAGGCCGACACCTCCTCGTACAGCGCCCTGCAGAAGAAGGCGTACGAGATGATCGGCGGCGCCAAGCACCTCACCCAGTTCATGGACCGCGACAGCCGGCCCGACTTCACCTCGACGGTGATGCAGCCCGCGCTGCAGAAGTTCGTCCGCGACCCCAAGGGCATCGATGGTCTCCTGTCGTCCATCGAGCGCCAGAAGAAGACGATCTTCGCCTCCTCATGAGCACCGAGACGACCACCAAGAATCCGGAGGCGGCCGCCGTGCCGCCTCCGGGCACCGCATCGGTCGACAGCCGTGTGCCGCACGGGCACAAACGCCTGCTGACCCGGCGTGACCGGATCACGCTCGGTCTGATGGCGGGCCTGCCCACCATCCTGCACATCGCGCTCGTCTGGGTCACCGCGCTCGCCTCGATCGCGCTGGCCTTCACCACCTGGGACGGCATCGGCTTCGACGCCATCCAATGGGTCGGGCTCCAGAACTTCCGTGAACTCTTCACCCAGAACCCGCAGTTCTGGCCCGCCGTCCAGCACAACGTCGTCTGGTTCGTCGTGCTGATCATCGTCCCGACGCCACTCGGCCTGTTCCTGGCCGTGCAGTTGGACAAGAAGATCCGCTTCAGCCGGGTCTACCAGACCGCGTTCTTCCTGCCCGTCGTCCTGTCCATGGCGGTCATCGGGTTCGTCTGGCAGCTGGTCTACAACCCCGACACCGGCCTCATCAACAGCGTCATCGGGGCCAACACCCCCGGCCACTACATCGACTGGATCGGCGACCCGGACCTCAACCTCTGGGCGATCCTCATCGCCGCCTCCTGGCGCCACACCGGCTACATGATGATCCTCTACCTGGCCGGCCTGAAAGGCGTCGACCCGTCGCTGCGCGAGGCGTCGTCGCTGGACGGCGCCAACGAATGGCAGACGTTCAAGAACGTCCTCTTCCCGGTGCTGCGGCCGACCAACACGATCGTCCTGGTCGTCACGATCATCGAGGCGTTGCGCGCCTTCGACCTGGTGTACGTCTTCAACGGCGGGGCCCAGGGCACCGAGTTGCTGTCCATCCTGGTGACCAACAACATCATCGGGGAGTCGAGCCGCATCGGCTACGGATCGGCCATCGCGGTCGTCCTGCTGGTCATCTCGCTCATCGTGATCGTTCCCTACCTGGTGACCACCTTCCGGAAGGAGCGGCGATCATGAGCGCCTCCACCCTCGCGCTCAAGAAGCGCGCGCCACTGCGCCCGGCCCGGCTCCTGCTCCACCTCTTCCTCGCCGGGGCGTCCCTGGCCTGGCTCGCGCCGCTGCTCTGGGCGGTCTACGCCGCCCTGCGCCCGTACGGCGAGACCAGCACCAAGGGATATGTGTCCTGGCCCGACAAGCTGAGCCTGGACAACTTCACCGACGCGTTCCGGCAGTCGGACATGACGCACTACTTCGGCAACACCCTGCTGGTCGCGATCCCGGCCGTCCTGCTGACCCTGTTCCTGTCCTCCTGCGTCGCCTTCTACGTCAGCCGCTTCGACTTCCGCGTCAACCTGGCGCTGCTGCTGGTCTTCACCGCGGGCAACCTGCTGCCCCAGCAGGTCATCATCACGCCGCTGTACCGCCTGTACCTCCTGGTCGACCTGCCCGGCATCACCGTCAGCGGCAAGCTGTACGACTCCGCGCTGGGCCTGGTCCTCATCCATGTGGCGTTCCAGTCCGGCTTCTGCGCCTTCGTCCTGAGCAACTACATGCGGTCGCTGCCCCACGAACTCACCGAGGCCGCGCTCGTCGACGGCGCCTCGGCATGGCGCCTGTACTGGCAGATAACGCTGCCGCTGTGCCGGCCGGCCATGGCCGCGCTCGCGACCCTGCTGTCCATCTGGATCTACAACGACTTCTTCTGGGCCCTCGTGCTGATCTCGACCGGCGAGAACATGCCCGTCACCTCCGCCCTGAAGAACCTGTCCGGGCAGTACTTCACCGACCCCAACCTGGTGGCCGCCGGTGCACTGCTCACCGCGATCCCGACACTGATCGTGTACTTCGTGCTCCAGCGCCAGTTCGTCAGCGGTCTGACCCTCGGCGCCAACAAGGGCTGAGACGGCTCCCCTTGAAAGCGTCAGGCCGATCCACGTGAAAGAGAACGACGTGCCTCAATCCTTCACCACCGTGGCCAGCGTGCCCGTGGACCCGCGCACCGCACGGGTCCACGAGGAGGGCTGGCAGTCCTGGAGCCCCAGCGGCTCCTACGCCCTCGACGACATCCCCCATCGTCCGGCCAACACCAACTGGGCGACCGTCTGCTACCGGCCCGGCCGTACCGTGCCTCCCGCCACCTTCCAGGGCGAGGGACTACTCGCGCTGGACGCGGGCGACGGGTCCCCGGTCCGGCTGTGGGCCGCCCCGGACGCGCGGGGAGCGGTCCCGTCGATCCGGCTGACCGTCCGGGACGGCCGCGCCGAGATCAGCGCCGACGGCCCCGTCACCGAATCGGTCCACGCCGGACCGGACGGCATCCAGGGCGCCCTCGCCGCCTGGGCCGACGGACTCGCGCTGCCCGCCCCGCGACCCGCGCCTACGGTCTGGTGCTCCTGGTACGAGTACTTCACCGCCGTCACCGAGGACGACATCCACGAGAACCTCCACGCGATGGACACCCTCGACCTGCCCGTCGACGTCGTCCAGATCGACGACGGCTACCAGAGCGCGCTCGGCGACTGGCTCACCCTCTCGGGCCGATTCCGCTCCCGCGCCGCCCTCGCCGACGCCATCCGCGCGCGCGGCCGGCGGGCGGGCATCTGGACGGCGCCGTTCCTGGTGGCCCCGCACAGCGAACTCGCCGACCGGCACCCCGACTGGCTGGTCCGCGACTCCGAAGGCGCGCCCCTGCACGCGGGCCACAACTGGGACCACGACCTGTACGCCCTGGACACCACGCACCCCGACGCCGGGGCCCATCTGACCGACGTCTTCGCCACCTTGCGCGCCGAGGGATACGACTACTTCAAGACCGACTTCCTCTACGCGGGTGCCCTGGACGGTGTACGGCACTCGGGAGCCGACGCGCTGACCGCCTACCGCGCCGGCATCGCCCTGATCCGCGAGGCCATCGGCGCCGACGCCTACCTGCTCGGCTGCGGCGCGCCGATCCTCCCGTCCATCGGCCTGTTCGACGCGATGCGGGTCAGTCCAGACACGGCGCCGCACCGGCGCCCCGAGGCAGGCGACTACAGTCAACCCGGTCAGGATCCGGCCGAGTTCACCGGTTCGGGCCGCCAATGGCAGCACCGGCGCCTCTGGATCAACGACCCCGACTGCCTGGTGGCCCGCCCCGCCGTGGAGACCCGCGAGCGCTGGGCGGCCCACGTGGAGGCCACCGGCGGACTGATGGCCTCCAGCGACCGCCTGCTCTCCCTCGACGCCTGGGGCGTGGCCACCACCCGCCGCCTGCTGTCCTCCGGAGGGGCCGCATGACCGCCGACCGCGCGCTCTCCGTCCCCGGCATCGTCTACGGCGGCGACTACAACCCCGAGCAGTGGCCCGAGGAGATCTGGGCCGAGGACATGCGGCTGATGCGCGAGGCCGGCGTGACCATGGTCAGCGTCGGCATCTTCTCCTGGGCGCTCCTGGAGCCGTCCGAGGGGACGTACGACTTCTCGCGGATGGACCGCCTGCTGGACCTCCTGCACGAGAACGGCATCGCCGCCGACCTCGCGACCCCGACCGCCGCGCCGCCCGCGTGGTTCTTCCGGGCGCACCCGGAAGCGCTTCCCGTGGAGCGGGACGGCCGCCGGCTGACCTACGGCAGCCGGCAGACGTTCTGCCCGAGCAGCCCCGCCTACCGCGAGGCCGCCCTGCGCATCGCGGGCGCCCTCGCCGAGCGGTACGGCGCTCACCCGGCCGTGGTGATGTGGCACGTCCACAACGAGTACGGCTGCCACAACGCGGCCTGCTACTGCGACACCAGCGCCCAGTCGTTCCGGCGCTGGCTGCGCGAGCGGTACGACGACCTCGCGGCCCTCAACCACGCCTGGGGCACCACCTTCTGGAGCCAGTGGTACTACGACTGGGACGAGGTCCTGCCGCCCCGCGCCACCGGCGCCGTCCCCAACCCCACGCACCAGCTCGACTGGCGCCGCTTCTGCTCCGACGAACTGCTCTCGCTGTACACGGCGGAACGGGACGTGCTGCGGGCCGCGGCCCCGTCGACACCGGCCACCACCAACTTCATGGTGATGGACACCTTCGACGCGCTGGACTACTGGCGGTGGGCCCCGGAGCTGGACGTCGTCTCCAACGACCACTACCTGATGTCCGCCGACCCCGCCTCGGAGATCGACATCGCGCTCAGCGGCGACCTGACACGGTCGCTGGCGGGCGGACCCTGGCTGCTCATGGAGCACTCCACCGGCGCCGTGAACTGGCAGCCCGTCAACCGGGCCAAGAGCCCCGGCGAAATGCGCCGCAACGCCCTGGCCCATGTGGCCCACGGCGCCGACGGCATCGCCTACTTCCAGTGGCGGGCCGCGAAGGCGGGCGCCGAGCAGTGGCACTCGGCGATGCTCCCGCACGCGGGCACGGACAGCCGTATCTGGCGGGACGTGGTCCGCCTCGGTGCCGATCTGAGGGCACTGGCCGAGGTCCGCGGCAGCACCGGCACGGCTGAGGTCGCCATCGTCTGGGACTGGAACGCCCGTTGGGCTCTGGAGCTGCCCTCCCAGCCGAGCGGCGAACTCCGGTACCAAGAACTGGTCCGCGCCTGGTACGAGCCACTGTGGCGGTCAGGGGTGGCCGTCGACTTCGTGCGCCCCGACGCGGATCTCTCCGCCTACCGGCTGGTGCTGGCCCCGAGCCTCTATCTGGTCGACGAGGCGGGCGCGGCGAACCTCGGCGGTCACGTCGAGCGCGGCGGCACCCTCGCGGTCGGTTTCCACAGCGGCGCGGTCGACGAGAACTGCCACATCAGGCTGGGCGGTTACCCGGGGGCGTTCCGGGAGACCCTCGGCGTCCGCGGTGACGAGCTCTTCCCGCTCCTGCCCGGTGAGTCCGCCGTGTTGAGCGGACAGGTCCCCCCGGGCGCCACGGCCACGCTGTGGTCGGAGCGCGTGCGTCTGAACGGCGCCGAGGCCGTCGCCTCGTACGCGGACGGGCCGCTGGCCGGTGTTCCGGCGGTGACGAGGAACGCCCAAGGGGCAGGCGTCGCCTGGTACTTGGCGACGCTCCCCGACCCGGACACCCTCGCCGCACTGCTGGACCGCGTCCGTGACGATGCCGGAGTCGCCGATGCCGGGCATTTGCCGCCGGGTGTGGAGGTCGTCCGGAGACGCGGCCGGGACGCCGACTACGTGTTCCTCATCGATCACGCGGGCGAGGGAGCGGAGGTGCCCGTCCCGGCCGGGGCCACCGAACTCCTGACCGGCAGGACGCTGACGGGCTCGGTCACGGTCGCGCCCGGAGACATCGCGGTCGTCCGGGAACCGCACACGGCCGGCCGGTAGGCGGTGCCGGCCCGGCGCGTGCCCGCAACCCGTGGGCGGGCACGCGCCGGGAGCGAGCCGTGCGCGGGGGCCGCCCGCTTCTTCGTCAGCTGAAGCTGTAGGGAGGCAGCGGACCGTCGAGCCGGAACTCGAAGCCCTCGCCCATCTGGTGGGCGAGGCTCAACTCCGTGGTGAGGAAGAGTTCGTCGTGCTCCTCGTTCACCAGGAACGAGACGCTGAGGAAGTCCGCTCCGGCGGGGCGGCCGACGTCGACCTCCCGGGCGAACGGGCGCAGCGCCTCGGTCACACCCGAGGCCAGGGCCGCGTGGCGGGTGCGGCCTTCCTGGGCCACCAACTCGCCGAGCCTCGGGGCCGCGTCGGGGTCCGCCGTGCCGTCGTGGATCTCGTCGTTGAGCTGCCGGGCCACCTCCGACTCCGAGAGGATCTCGCGCAGCAGCATCTCCTCGTCCTGCGACGCCGTGAGGTGGTACTCGGCGCAGCCCTCCAACTGGCGCAGCCGGTCGGTGTAGTCGTCCGCGCGCTCCTCCAGCGTGAGCCGGACCGCTTCGTCGTCCGGGGCCGTGCAGCCGAACCTCAGGGGCAGTACGGTGCCGTCCGCCATCAGGCGTTGCTGGACCTCCTGATGGGCGCCCATGTCCCCGTGCTCCGGCCGTAGTTCCTCCGGTGCGTCACTCACCACCGCGCAGAGCGGACCAGCGGTCACCGTGCGCAGTCGGGAGGGTGCTGCCCCTACACCGTCGAGACCGTCGAGTCGTAGCGGATGGTCCTTCGGCGTGATCGAGTAGATGTATACGGCCATGGCTCATTTCTCCGCGTGAGACGCGCTTCTCTCCCGCCGGGAGGAGCGTCACGCCGGACTCCCCTGCAAAAGTGCAATACCATCATATAAGGGTACTTGACCCGTTGGGTAGAGATGAGATGCCCAATGGGGTCGCCCGTCGGATGCTGCGGCGCGGGGAGCCGGGAGCCGGCACGGCGAGGTCCGCGGCGGCGCGCCGAGAGCTGCCGGGTCTTTCGGATCTAGGTCTCGTCCTCCATGCGGATCACCTTCCTGAGGTCCTCGTGCGCCCTGCCGGGCGCGCCTTCCTGCGCCTCCAGCAGCGCCGCGGCGATGGCGTCCAGCTTGCGCTGGATCGCCCGCTCGGCCCGAAGTTCGGAATTCTTCAGCAGCGCGAGGAGCAGCAGCGTCACGGCGGTCATCGCCTCACCGGCGAACAGGAGCCATTTCTCCTCGAGGCCGGCGATGTGCACGGCGACGGTGAGGGAGACCAGACCGACGCAGAACGCGAAGAAGGCCGGCGAGCTGGTGAACCTCGACCCCGATTCGGCGAACCGCTCGAACCAGCCCCGTTCGTCACCACCGCGGTCGGCGGGATGCTGAAGAGTCATGGTCAGCGCTTGGTCCACTGGCGCACGCGGGCCGTGGCCGACTCCGTCATCTCCTGTGCCTTGCCGCGCAGTTGCTCACGTCGCCCCGCCCTCTGCACCGAACTGTCGCCCAGCGCCTTTCCGACGGACTCCTTCACCTTGCCCTTGATCTGCTTCGCCTTCGCGTTGCCCTTGAGCTTCATCGCTGCCGTCCTCTCAGGGGCGCACCGCGCCGCGAACGTGGCCGGTCACCGCCCTCTTCCTCACCGTGTGGCCTCGCGGACGGCTCCGCAAACCGGCGCGGGCGTGTCCGTCCGCGTCCGACACCTCCTGGCGTCCGGCCGGGTTTCTCCGCGCCACGGAGGGGGACCCGATGGTGACAGCCCGGAGTCGCAGGGACAGCCGGTGGCGACCGGGACCGCACACAAGGAACCGGGGCCGAAGACAGAAGGAAGATGAAGTGCCGTGACCGCGGACATCAGCATCAGGACCACCATGCGAACCGAAACGGGATGGGCGAAGGCACGCCGCCCGCGGAACACGAGTCCGCGGACCTGTGTTCCGGCGACGGCCGACCGGACGGCACGCCAGGACCGGTCCGCCCCGGAATGGAACATCGTCAGGGGCGAGGACTGATGGTCCGTCACCCCGAATCCGTACGAGGTCGGTGGCTCGGTTCCTTCGGACGCGAAGGGACGATGCGTACGCGATCGAGCAGTTGATCCGTGCGAGAAGTCGATCCGTGCGAGTGCGAAGGATTCCGCGCACCCCAGGCCTGCCCACCGACGGTCAGTGCGCACCGACGGCGAGGGCGCACCGACCGCTAGGGCGCGGTGTCCGTCTCGGAGCGCAGCCGGCGGACCACATCATCCGGGGGGCGGCGTGCGTCCTCGTCCGGCAGCCGTTCGGGCACGTCGTCCGGAATCAGGTGGACGGCATCCTCCTCCCCGGATGAGGAGGCGGCACCGTCGATGCCGAGCTCCTCGGCGAGCATGTCGTGCTCGGCGTCCAGGTGGGCGCCCTCGTCGAGGACTCCGGGCCGACCCGTGCGATCCGCCGGCTCCTCGTCGTCCAGGGGCTCGTCGTCCTGCCCGCCCTCCGGTTCGCCCTCGCCGTCGTCGGCACGGGGCTCCTCCAGCGCCGGATCGGTCCGCTCCTCGGCCAGCTTCTCGTCCAGGGTCTCCCCTTCGCGCTGCTCACGCGGCGTGACACCCCGGTGGTCCACGGCGAGCGGACGCTCGGGCGGTGACCATCCTTCGTCGAAGGGATCCGAGCCCCGGTCCTCCAGGGTGTCCTCCGGGTCGAGGATGCCCTCGTCCTCGCGGACATCGGGGCCTTCCGACTGGTAGACCTCATCACCCATGGCGTCGTCCTCGCTCCGGCTGCCCATGGTGTGGGCGACCCTCCAAACGGATCGAACTGTCATGGGCCCATGTATCCAGGCTGGCCCAGCCCATCCATTCCGGCACGCCGGAGCCGCGCGGGACCACGGAGCGTAGCCGGGTCGTCGGGTACCGATAGGGGATCTTCACGTTTGGCACGGGCGTGAGGGGTCACTCGATGCCTTGGCACCCGAAGTCGATCGTGATGGGGAAGTGAGACGTCGTGAGTGGAGAGCAGAAGGCCAAGGCCAAGATGGAGCAGGCCAAGGGCAAGACGAAGGAAGCGGCCGGGCGCGCGGTGGGCAACGAGCGGATGACCGCCGAGGGCCGGGCCGAGAAGGCGAAGGGCGACGCGCGGCAGGCCAAGGAGAAGACGAAGGACGCCTTCAAGCACTGACAAGCTCAGGCGCAGGAGAGCCGGCGCGGCCGTCCGACCGAGCCACGTGGGGCCCGTTCCGGGGAACGGGCCCCACGGCCTGTGCCCATGGCTTCGTGCGCAAGGCTCTCTGCCTACGGCGCCGTGCCCACGGTCGGCCCCGGCGCCCCGCTGCCTGGTGCGAACCCCACGCCGAGACCCGGCCGCGCTCCCTCCGGAGCGAGCCGGACACCATGTCGTGTTGCCGGATGCCGGCACGGGCCGAAGATGGTGGGGGAGCGGTGGAGAGGAGCCCCCGGCGTGGGACCGGACACGCAGGCAGACGGACCTGAGGACAGCACGCGGGGGGCGGCCGAGGGGGCCGATCCGCGGCGCTGGCACGCCCTGTGGGTCACCCTGGTGGCCGGGTTCATGAGCCTGCTGGACGTCACCATCGTCGCGGTGGCCCTGCCCTCCATGCAGCGGGAACTGCACGCCTCCGCACCGTCCATCCAGTGGGTCGTCTCCGGTTACGCCCTCACCTTCGCGCTGGTCCTCGTGACCGCCGGACGGCTGGGCGACGCGATCGGCCGACGGCGGATCTTCCTGGTCGCGCTCGCCGCCTTCGTCCTGTGCAGCGCCGCGGCGGGCGCCGCACCGACCATCGCGCTCCTCATCGTGGCCCGACTGGCGCAGGGCGTGGCCGCGGGCTGTCTCGCACCGCAGAACTCCGCCCTCATCCAGCAGATGTTCCGCGGAGCCGAGCGAGGGCGCGCCTTCGGGCTCTTCGGTGCCACGGTCGGCATATCCAGCGCCGTGGGCCCCGTCGTCGGCGGACTGATCCTGATGCTCGCCGACGGCCCCCAGGGCTGGCGCTGGATCTTCTACGTGAACGTACCGGTCGGAGCCGTCGCGTTCCTGCTGGGTATGCGTCTGCTGCCCAAGGTCGCTCCGGGCCGCCGGGAACGACTCGACCTGCGGGGCGTTCTGCTGCTCGGCTGCGGTGTGCTCGCGATGATGCTTCCGCTGGTCCTCGCGGAGTCCGGCGGCGTACGGAAGCTGTGGTGGCTCTTCCTGGTCGGGCTGGGTCTCCTCGGTGCGTTCGCGCGGTGGGAGCGGCGCCTGGCGGCGGCCGGCGGCCGGCCCCTTCTGGACCCTCGCCTGGTGACGAGCACGCGAGGGTACGCCGCCGGAGCGACCATCGCCGCGCTGTACTTCGTGGGGTTCAGCGGGGTGTGGCTGGTGTTCGCCCTCTACTACCAGAACGGTGAGGGCTACTCCCCCCTGCGCTCGGGGCTCGCGGTGACCCCCTTCGCGATCGGTTCGGCCGCGGCCGCCGTGGTGGCCGGGCGGCTGGTGGAACGGCTGGGCCGACTGCTGACCGTCTGCGGACTCGCCGCCGTCGCCCTCGGTCTGGGCGGAGCCGTGCTGATCCTGAAGCTCGCGCCGGGGGACAGTGCCGTGTGGTTCGCGGCTCCGGCCCTGTTCGTCGGAGGTCTGGGCAGCGGCTGCGTCATCTCGCCCAACGTCACGATGACCCTGCGGGACGTGCCGGTGCGGATGGCGGGTGCGGCGGGTGGAGCGCTGCAGACGGCCCAACGGCTGGGCGGCGCCGTCGGTACGGCCGCGCTGCCGGGGCTGTTCTACGTGGTGCTCGGCACCGGCCTTCACGACTACCGCTCCGCCGTGGCGATCGCCGTCGGCTCCGGGATCGTGCCCATCCTCTGTGCTCTCGGCCTCGCGGTCCACGACTGGCTGCGCGACCGCAAACCCCAGTCGCCGCCCTGCCCGCCGGAACTGTCGCACGGCCACACCCACGCGAGTCAGTTGTGAGAGCGGAGCCTCCGAGGGCAGGGCTCAGGAGGGCGTGCTTCGAAGACCGCCCACTGGTCGCCTGAGCGCAGGGACCGAGCACGCTTCTCCGCCAGGACGTGACCCGGCGTCGAGCCGTGCGCGTCGACGGTGGCAGCCGCGCTCACAGCCACCTCACAGCGGCCGAAAAGGTCTGACGGACGTGATGAACTCGCAGTAGGCAATGGTCAGTTCAAGCCGTTGTCTTGTCGTCTCCATGACAAGACCGCCGGAGTGATGTCACTCTGCTGTCGAACGTTCACGCTTCGTTCACACCACCCCCGGTGCCCCCCCGCGCCCCTCATCCCCCGCTCGTGCCCCCGCCCCCTCGCGATCCATGCGCCGCCGAGTCCGCGAGCGCGTTCGTGCGGCACTTCGTGTGGTGCTCCTTCCCTCCCGACCCTCCGCGGACCGGCCGCACCCCGCCGGTCCGGTCGCCCGGACCCCTCCCGGGCCAACCCCCCGCAGAAGGAGATGACCTTGAACCGGCAACACCGCTCCGCCCGTCGGCGCAGACACGCCGCTGCCCTCGCCCTCACCACCGCGAGCTCGTTACTGGTCCTCGCCGTCCAGCCGGGCTCCGCGTCCGCCGCGCCCGCCGACCCCGTTCCCGCCAAGACCGTCGCCAAGCCCCGGGCCGGAGCGGCCCAGGTCCCGCTGTCGCCCGCCAGGCACACCGCCCTCGTCAAGAGCGCCGGAGCGGCGGTGGGCGCCACCGCGAAGCGACTCGGCCTCGGAGCGCGGGAGAAACTCCTCGTCAAGGACGTCGCCCAGGACGTGGACGGCACGACCCACACGCGGTACGAGCGCACCTACGCGGGCCTTCCGGTGCTCGGCGGCGACCTGGTCGTCCACATGAGGAACGGCCGGAGCACCGTGTCCGAGGCCGGCCGTGCCACCATCACCGTGGCTACCACCAAGCCGAGGATCGCCGCCTCCGACGCCGCGGCGAAGGCCCTCGCGGTGGGCAGGAAGGCGGCCGTCGAGCGATCCGAGGTCGACGGGGCTCCCCGGCTCGTCGTCTGGGCCGCCAGCACCCGTCCCGTCCTGGCCTGGGAGTCGGTGATCGAGGGCTTCCAGCACGACGGCACGCCGAGCGAGCTGCACGTCGTCACCGACGCGGTCTCAGGCAAGGTCGCCTCCCGGTACGAGGCCGTGCACACCGGCTCGGGCACGGGCCAGTACAGCGGCACGGTGCAGCTCGGCACCACGCCGTCCGGATCGGCGTACCAGCTGGTCGACGGGGACCGTGCGGGCCACCGCACCTACGACCTCAACCAGGGAACTTCCGGCACCGGGACCCTCTATACGGATGACAACGATGTCTGGGGTGACGGCACCCAGAGCAACCGGCAGACCGCCGGCGTCGACGTCGCCTACGGTGCCGCGGCGACCTGGGACTACTACAAGGACGTCTTCGGCCGCAACGGCATCCGCAACGACGGCGTGGCCGCCTACAGCCGGGCCCACTACGGGAACAGCTACGTCAACGCCTTCTGGTCCGACAGCTGCTTCTGCATGACCTACGGCGACGGCGCGAGCAACGCCAAGCCGCTGACGGCGCTGGACGTGGCGGCCCACGAGATGAGCCACGGCGTCACCAGCGCCACCGCGAACCTGACGTACTCGGGAGAGTCCGGCGGCCTCAACGAGGCGACGTCTGACATCTTCGCCGCGGCGGTGGAGTTCCACTCCGACCTCGCGGCCGACGTCCCCGACTATCTCGTCGGCGAGAAGATCGACATCCGCGGCAACGGCACGCCCCTGCGCTACATGGACAAGCCCTCCAGGGACGGATCCTCCCGCGACTACTGGGACTCCTCGCTGGGCGGCATCGACGTCCACTACTCCTCGGGGCCGGCGAACCACTTCTTCTACCTGCTCTCCGAGGGAAGCGGCCCTAAGACCGTCAACGGCGTGTCGTACGACAGCCCCACCCATGACGGTCTGGCCGTGACGGGCATCGGCATCGAGAACGCCGCCCGGATCTGGTACCGCGCGCTGACGACGTACATGACGTCGACGACCAACTACGCCGGTGCCAGGGTCGCGACCCTCCAGGCCGCGGCCGATCTCTTCGGGGCCTACAGCCCCACCTACCTCGCCGTCGCGGACGCCTGGGCGGGCATCAACGTGGGCGATCGCATCGCCCTGGGCGTCAACATCGCCCCGGTCGCCGACCAGACCTCCGGGGTCGGCCAGGAAGTGTCCCTCCAGGTGAACGCGTACACCACCAACACCGGCGCGACCCTGGCCTACGCGGCCACCGGCCTGCCGGACGGTCTGGCCATCAGCGACACCGGCCTGATCTCCGGGGTCCCGACCACCACCGGGACCAGCGACACGACGGTCACGGTGACCGACAGCACCGGCGCGGCCGTGTCGGTGGCCTTCCAGTGGCGGATCGCGTACGTCTACGCCAACAGCACCCGTGTCGACATCCCCGACGTCGGCGCGGCGGTCGAGTCGCCCATCACCATCACGGGCCGCAGCGGCAACGCCTCGGCGACCACAGAGGTCTACGTCAACATCGTCCACACCTACCGGGGTGATCTGACGGTCGACCTGGTCGGCCCCGACGGCACCGCGTACTCGCTGCTGAACCGCAGCGGTGGTTCCGCCGACAACGTGGACCAGACGTTCACGGTGGACGCCTCGGCACAGCCCGTCGACGGCACCTGGAAGCTGCGTGTCCGGGACCTGGCCTCGATCGACGTGGGCTACATCCAGCAGTGGCGGATCACGCCCTGACCCGGATCTGACCCGGTTCTGACCCGGGTCCGACCCGGAACCGGCCCGCCCGTCCGGACCGCCTTCGCGGACCGGGCGGGCGAGCCGTCGGCGCCGTGCGTCCGTGGACTCCGTGCGTTTCGGCGGCGGGTGCCCCTCGGATGCTCGACGATGGAGGGGACAGCACGTGCCCCGTGCGGCGCGTCCACCTCTGGGGCCAGGCGGCACCGGCTCGTTGGCGCCGCCCGGCCGGCCGAAGCGTGCGGGAGAACGGCATGGACTACTACGATCTCGGCACCCACCGCCGCCCCGTGACGACGGCGTCCGCCGAGGCCCAGCTGTGGTTCGACCGCGGGCTGGTCTGGTCGTACGCCTTCCACCACGAGGAAGCCGTCGCCTGCTTCGAGGCAGCCGCGGCGGCCGATCCCGACTGCGCCATGGCGTACTGGGGCATCGCCTACGCGCTGGGCCCGAACTACAACAAGCCCTGGGAGTTCTTCGACGGCGAGGACCTGGTCCGCACGGTCGAGCGCACGCACGCCGCGGTGCGGCTCGCGAGCGAGAAGGCGGCTGCCGCGACCCCGGTGGAACAGGCCCTGATCGGTGCGCTCGGATCCCGGTACCCGCGGGCGGAACCGGTCGAGGACTGCTCGGTGTGGAACGCGCCCTACGCCGACAGCATGCGCACCGTCCACGAACTCGCCCCCGACGACCTCGACCTCGCCGCCCTCTACGCCGACGCGCTGATGAACCTCACCCCGTGGCAGCTGTGGGACCTGCGGTCCGGTGAACCGGCCGAGGGCGCCCGGACCGTGGAGGCCAGAGCGGTCCTGGAGCGGGCGCTCGCCACCGAGGCGGGGGAGCGGCACCCCGGGGTCCTGCATCTGTACATCCACCTGATGGAGATGTCTCCCACCCCCGAGACCGCCCTGCCCGTCGCGGACAGGCTGCGCGGTCTGGTGCCCGACGCCGGGCATCTCCAGCACATGCCCACGCATCTGGACGTGCTGTGCGGCGACTACCGGCGCGTGGTGGCGGACAACAGCGCCGCGATCGTCGCCGACGAGAAGGTCCGCGCGCGGGCGGGCGCGATGAACTTCTACACCCTGTACCGGTCGCACGACTTCCACTTCAAGATCTACGGGGCCATGTTCCTCGGGCAGGCGAAGACCGCTCTGGACACCGCCGCGCAACTCGAGGCGACCATCCCCGAGGAGCTGTTGCGGGTGCAGAGTCCGCCCATGGCGGACTGGCTGGAGAGCTTCCTCGCGATGCGGGTCCATGTGCTGATCCGCTTCGGCCGCTGGGCCGACATCCTGCGACTGCCGCTGCCCGCCGACCCGCGGCTCTACTGCGTGACGACCGCGATGCTCCACTACGCCCGCGGTGTCGCCCTCTCCGCGACCGGGCGGACCGCCGAGGCCGAGGCGGAGCGCGGACGGTTCCGCGAGGCGGTGTCCCGGGTCCCGGAGACCCGCATGCTGTTCAACAACACCTGCGCCGACATCCTCGCGATCGCGTCGGCGATGCTGGACGGCGAGCTGGAGTACCGCAAGGGCAACCACGACCTCGCCTTCGCCGCGCTGGAGCGGTCGATCGCGCTGGACGACGGCCTTCCCTACGACGAGCCGTGGGGATGGATGCAGCCCACCCGGCACGCCTACGGGGCACTGCTCCTGGAACAGGGGCGCGTGGCGGAGGCGGAGGCCGTCTACCGTGCCGACCTCGGACTCGACGACACGCTGCCGCGGGCCTCGCAGCACCCCGGCAACGTCTGGTCCCTGCACGGCTTCCACGAGTGCCTGCTCCGGCTCGGCAAGGCGGGGGAGGCGCAGATCGTGGCCCAGCAGCTGAAGATCGCGCTCGCGGTGGCGGACGTACCGATCGAGGCGTCCTGCTACTGCCGTCTCGTGACCGCTGCCGATCCGGACGTCGATCCGGCCGTCGATCCCGCCGAGCGGGACTGCTGCGACGGACAGTAATTGACGGAGTGTCACGGGTGGCTGAGAGCCATCGCTCCGGCGCCCCGGCCCTGACTCCGTGACGGTGGGCCGGAGCGTCCCGCGCTACCCCGTGTCTTCAAGCCTTGACGGTTCCGTGCGGTGTTCCGCCCGCCGGTGCCCTCTTCCCCCCAGGTCGCAGCCCCTGGAGCGGTCCGCCGACAGGGGCTCCCCGCACACGAGTTGAAGAAACTCGCGTCACGGGACTTGCCACCCTGATGGTTCATTACTTAAATCAAATCGTGAACTAAGAGGCCTGGAAGGCCAGTTCGCGCCCATCCCTCGCATGGCACAGCTGTTTGCTCAGCTCCGAACCCCAGTGTGTCCGCTCCGCTCGTCACCCCACCCGCATGGAGTCACGGCATGAAACTCAGATCTCTGGGTGTCGCGCTCGCCGCAATGGCCGCGCTCATCACCCTGCCCCTGCAAAGACCGGCCGCCGCGGCAGAGCTGCCGCTGTCCCAGGGCAAGACGGCCACGTCGTCCTCGGACGAGAACGGGGGCACTCCGGCCGCCGACGCCGTCGACGGCGACACCGCCACCCGGTGGTCCTCGGCCGCCCTGGACACTCAGTGGCTCCAGGTCGACCTCGGCACGTCGGCCACGGTCACCAAGGTCGTCCTCAACTGGGAGGCGGCGTACGGCAGTGACTACCGCATCCAGACGTCCCCGGACGGGAGCAACTGGACCGACATCAAGACGGTGACCGGTGGCGACGGGGGCATCGACACCCTCGACGTCTCGGGCCAGGGCCGCTACGTACGGATGTACGGCGTCCACCGCGGCACCCAGTACGGCTACTCCCTCTGGGAGTTCCAGGTGTTCGGCGACGGCGGGACGACCCCGCCCGCGACCTGTGACACGGCCAACGCGGCGCAGGGCAAGTCGGCCACCGCCTCCTCCACCGAGAACGCGGGTACCCCGGCCTCGGCCGCCTTCGACGGCAACACCGGAACACGCTGGTCCAGCGCGGCCTCCGACCCGCAGTGGGTCCAGGTCGACCTGGGAGCGACCCGCGACCTGTGCGGCATCGACCTCAACTGGGAGGTGGCGTACGGCAAGTCCTTCCAGATCCAGGCCTCCGCGGACGGTCAGAACTGGACCACGCTCAAGACCGTCACCGACGGCACCGTCGGCAAGACCTCCTACGACGTCTCCGGCCAGGGCCGCTACGTTCGGATCAACGGGACGACCCGGGGCACCGTGTACGGGTACTCCCTGTGGGAGGTCGCCGTTCACACCGGTTCAGGAGGCACCCCGCCCGTGGAGGGCGGCGGCGACCTGGGGCCCAACGTCATCGTCGTGGACCCCTCGACGCCCGATCTGCAGCAGAAGTTCGACCAGGTCTTCGCCCAGCAGGAGTCGAACCAGTTCGGCGCCGGCCGCTACCAGTTCCTCATGAAGCCCGGCACCTACAACGGCATCAACGCCCAACTCGGCTTCTACACCTCGGTCTCGGGCCTCGGCCTCAACCCCGACGACGTCCACATCAACGGTGACATCACCGTGGACGCGGGCTGGTTCAACGGCAACGCCACCCAGAACTTCTGGCGTTCGGCGGAGAACCTGTCGATCACTCCCTCCAACGGAACCGACCGCTGGGCCGTGGCGCAGGCCGCCCCCTTCCGCCGTATCCACGTGCAGGGCGGCCTCAACCTCGCCCCGGCGGGCTACGGTTGGGCCTCGGGCGGGTACATCGCCGACTCCAAGATCGACGGCACGGTCGGCCCGTACTCCCAGCAGCAGTGGTACACACGCGACAGCTCCGTCGGCGGCTGGACCAACGGTGTGTGGAACATGACCTTCACCGGCGTCCAGGGAGCGCCGGCGACGAACTTCGACTCCGGCCCCTACACCACCCTGGACACCACCCCGGTCTCCCGCGAGAAGCCCTTCCTCTACCTGGACGGCAGCGCGTACAAGGTGTTCGTGCCCGCCAAGCGCACCAACGCCCGCGGTGTCTCGTGGCCCAACACGGCCGGTACGTCGATCCCGCTCGACCAGTTCTACGTCGTCAAGCCCGGCGCGACCGCGGCGACCATCAACGCGGCCCTCGCCCAGGGCCTCAACCTGCTGTTCACCCCGGGCGTCTACCACCTGGACCAGACGATCAACGTGACGCGGGCCAACACCGTCGTCCTCGGTCTCGGGCTCGCGACCGTCGTGCCGGACAACGGCATCGACGCGATGCACGTGGCGGACGTGGACGGTGTCAGGCTCGCCGGATTCCTCATCGACGCCGGCCGCTCCAAGTCCGACACCCTGCTGCAGATCGGTCCGTCGGGGGCCTCGGCCGACCACTCCGCCAACCCGACCACCATGCAGGACGTGTTCGTGCGGATCGGCGGTGCGGGCCCCGGCCTCGCCACCAACTCGGTCGTGGTCAACAGCGACGACGTGGTGATCGACCACACCTGGCTCTGGCGGGCCGACCACGGCGAAGGGGTCGGCTGGGACACCAACCGCGCCGACTACGGCCTCGTGGTCAACGGCGACGACGTCCTGGCGACCGGCCTGTTCGTGGAGCACTTCAACAAGTACGACGTGCTGTGGAACGGTGAGAACGGGCGCACGATCTTCTTCCAGAACGAGAAGGCGTACGACGTGCCCAACTCCGCCGCCATCACCCACGACGGCGTCGTCGGATACGCGGCCTACAAGGTCGCCGACTCCGTGGCCGTGCACGAGGCATGGGGTCTGGGAAGCTACTGCAACTTCACCTCCGACCCGTCGATCGTGCAGGCCCACGGCTTCCAGGTCCCGGTGAAGACCGGGATCAAACTGCACGACATCCTGGTGATCTCCCTGGGCGGCAAGGGCCAGTACGCCCACGTCATCAACAACACCGGCGCACCCACATCGGGGACGGACACCGTCCCGTCGAAGGTCACCCAGTTCCCGTGACCCTGAAAGGCGCCGGCTGAAGGCACGTGGGTGCCGCTGCTCCGCCCCGTTCGGGGGAGCACCGGTACCCACCGGCCGTTCGCGCCGGGCCGGGCTCGGCCGCCTGCGCGTTCTCAGGCGGGGCGGTGTCCCGGCCTGGGGCCCATCGCGGCCCAGGCGCGTTCCCATTCCCTGTCGCGGCCCCGGTCCAGCCGTACGCGCACGACCCAGCGGCTGCCGAGCACCACCGCGGCGGTGCCGCCCGCGGCGAGCGTGCCGAAGAGGACGCCCTGTGCCGCAGCTTCGGTGGCCGTGACCGGCGCTTCACGCATCGCGCCGCGCTCGTCCTGCCAGACGGTGGCCGCGGCTCCCGCCCCGGTACCGGCCCGCACGAGAGCCGTACCGATACGGGTCGACCCGTCGGGAGCCGTCCAGCGCACAGCGGCCCGCGTATCCGCGTAGACGCTGTCCGGGGCGTCCGAGACCAGCACGGCGGTCGTCCTCTGCCAGTCCCGGCCGTGCCGCAGCGCGGTGTTGTGCGCGTTCAGCCCGACGGCCGCACCGACCGCCGGAGCACCCGTGGCCAGCAGCAGGAACGTGCCGAGCACCACCCATGCCTCGGTCACGTCGGAGCGCCGCCGCAGCGGGTTGCGCCGCCAGCGCCAGAGTCCGATCCTCGTACCCATCGCACGCCCCCTCCGCTCACCGGCACACCGACCGTGACACGCGGGGCCCCGCCCTTGTCAGGGCCGGCCGGGCCGTTGCGCACGGGACGACCGGACCCGGTCCGGGACCCGCGTGGACCGTGCGGGACCGCGTGCGTGACCGGCCGTCAGTGCTCCGGCTTCCCGTGAGCGGGTCGAACTATGCCCCGCGCCGGCAACGACATCGTCCGGTGCCGCGCCCCAACCCCCGCCTCCGTCACATGAGTTGCCCTACACAGTCCGGCCGAACGGGCGCCGCGCTCGAGCGCCGATCGCGATCACATGGCGCGAAGTCGCGAAGAGGCCGGACGGCGAAGGGGCGAAATGGGCACGAGAAAGGGCGGCCAAGAGACGACGAGGCCAAGAGACGAGGAGGGCGACGAGATGAGGAGGCGAGGGCCCGATGGTGTGGCGACGCCGGGACGACCGTGGGCCGGTCGGGGGGCGTCGCCGGGTCGGTCAGCGGGAGGTGTCCGCGTGCGTTCCCGCCCGTATGCCGGGACGCGTCGTGTCGAGGGGTGCGTCGTGAGCGCGGGGTGCTTCCTGGTCGGGCGGCCCCGCCGGTTCCACCAGGGCGGCGTGGGCGAGGAGGCGACGGGCCAGTTCACGTGCCTCGGCGGGGGTGAGGGAGGCCCACACCCCGTGTTCGTCACCCTGGTCGGGGCCCACGTCCAGGGTGACGCGGCCGATCGGCCGCTCCCGTGTGGCCAGCCGCAGTTCCTTCACGGCGATCCTACGGCCGCAGGAAGTCACCAAGGGCAACTCGCCCGCTGCGGCCTCCCGCAGTCGTCGCTGTCCGGACGCCATCATCGCTCTCACGCCTTTCCACGCGCAGATCCGCCGGTCCGTCCACCGCGCGAGGTGAAACCCCGTGCCCCGGTGCCTGCCGGGGTATTCGAATCAGCATCACGTGGCACTGGTTTGTTCCCGGCCTCCGCTCGCCGCGCGCCCCCGCAATCGGTCGTGGCATCGGTGACGGGGGCTCACACCGATGCCGCGTCCGCGTGGCGAGGGATCACGACGGTTCCGAGGGAACCGGCCTTGCTCCGCTCACCGGACGGGCCTGCCTCGCTGCAGCCGTGCGTCGGCGTCGCGTCGGCCGCGCGTCGGCCGTGTTCCGGAGGTGCTCCGGCCGTGCGGAAGCGCTCCGTTCGCCCGGAACGGGAGCGCTCGTACAGCCGGAAGCCGGGTCAGAGGTGAGCCGAACCCTTGGGGCGCAGGGCGCCGAGACGCTCCAGGAGCAGCCCCTCCCGGGTGGACCAGGGGGAGATCTCCACACTGGTGGCCCGGCAGGCCTTCATCAGGGCTTCCGCGACGAGTGCCCCGGCCAGGGACTGCCCGGCCCGGTGACGCGAGATGCCGGGCAGACGGCCGCGCTCCGCGGACCCGTGCTCGGCCAGCACGCCCACCGCGGCCCGTACCTCTTCGATGGTCAAGCGCTGCGGATCGCGGGAGCGGCCGCGGCCGGCGGTGGTGTAACGGGCGAGCTGGGTGAAGGTCTTGGAACAGGCCAGCACGCGTCCGTCCGGCTCGGCCCGCGGCAGGTCGGTCACCTCGGCCAGGCGGTCGCCCAGATGGTCGCGTACCTCGGCCAGCCGCCGTTTCGAGGACACGGCCTCGCCGAGTCTCCAGTCGCGGGTGACCGTGCGGGCGCCCAGCGGCAGGGAGAGGACGGTACGGGGCTGCTTGGCCGTGCCGGAGGCGATCTCCACGGTCCCGCCGCCGATGTCGAGCACCAGCAGGGAACCGGCCCGCTCGCCCGCCCAATGGCGGGCGGCCACATAGGCCAGGCGGGCCTCCTCCTCACCGGACAGCACCCGCAGCCGGGTACCGGTGGCGCGCGCCACCTGGACGAGGACCTCCTCGCGATTGGGCGCGTCGCGAATCACCGACGTGGCGAACGCGTAGACCTCCGGCAAGGACTCGCGGTCCTCGGCGAGCGTTTCGGCCACGGCCAGCTGGACGCTGCGTACACCGGATTTGCCCAGTCGTCCCGTGGCATCGAGTGTCTCGTGCAACTGGAGCCGCACCTTGCGGGACAGCACCTGCTCCATGTCGACCCCGGCGCGCCGTCGCGCCACGGTGAGCAACGCGCTGTGGCACCCGACGTCAAGTACACCTGCCTGCCGCACGGTGTTAACCCCCCGTTTCCCCGGTCGAATGGGACCTGCGAACGCACCATTCTCCCGCACGCCGACCGCGGTGAGGCCACACGATTTCGTTTCGGCTGTTCAAACGCGCCTCGGCAGGGTCACGGGGGCGCCGGAGGGACCCTGAGGGCCAGGGCGACGGGGGCGCGCCCGCGCCGACGCATTCCTCACTGCCGCGCCGGTGAGGAGGCTCGGCTCGGCGTCAGGAGAGGGGGTGGGGCACTTCGCCGTCCGGCGTGTCGGCCAGCGTCACCACAGCGGTGATCCGTTTGCCGACGGGTTCCCGGCGGACCTCGAAGGCCTGGCAGACGGCCATGACGATCTCCAGCCCGTGCTGGCCGACCCTGCCCACGTCGGCGGCACGGGCCACCGGAAGGGTCGGGTCGGAATCCCACACGGTCGCCTTCACGGCACCCTGGTCCACCTCTAGGGACAACAGACAGGGTCCGCCCGCGTACTTGACCGCGTTGGTCACGAGTTCGCTGACGACCAGGGGCACCATGCCCATCACCCTTCCGGAGACGGGCAGCCCCGCGACCGCCTGCACCCGCGTCAGGAAATCACGGGTGAACGCCCGCGCCTGGGCTATGCACGCGGAGTCGCCGTCGTACGCGATGGACGCCTCGATCAGTGCACCCCGCTGTTCCTGCTGTCCTGCTTCGCTCACCGGTTGGCCCATATGATCCGTCCCGCGTTCACCCTCTCCGACGTTCCGCGTCTGCCCCGGAAATCCCGCCTCACTCCACCCGGCCGCGCAATAGTTGCGAGGCACGTGCCCGGGGGCGGCGCGGTCAGGCGTCGGCGACCGTCGCGGTGACGGGCGTACCGGTCTCGACCGTGCGGCTGACCGTGCAGAGCCGGTCGTGGGAGGTCTTCACCGCCCGGGGGAGGATGGCACGGGCGCGCTCGCCGGGTTCGCCGTCCGGGAACGCCACGGAGAAGGTGACGGCGAGGTCGGTCATCCGGTTTCCCTGCTCGTCGCTGATCTTGTTGCCGGTCACGGTCACGGTGAACTGCGTGGGCTCCGCGTGGCGGCTGGTCGCGACATCGACGTCGGCCGCGCTGCAGCCCCCGATGGCGGCGAGCAGCAATTCGACCGGGGTGAACGCGTCGTCCCCGTCGGGACCGGAGCCCGTGCCGAAGGCGATCGTCCCGCCGCGCGCGTTCGTCGCGGTGAAATGCCCGGTGCCGGTCCGCTCCACGGTGACGAGGCGCAGGTTGTTGTCGGTCATACCGCCGACCCTAGTAGCGCGCCGCGCCGCCCGCCTGGGATCGCCATCCGCATGCGGGGGCCCACGACTCCCGACGCTCCGCTCCCGGAACCCGCGCCTCAAGCGGGCGGGTTCGGGCGGACGAGGCCCAGATCGTAGGCGAGGATCACCGCCTGGACGCGGTCGCGGGCTCCCACCTTCGACAGGACACGGCCGACATGGGTCTTCACGGTGGATTCCGCCACGACCAGGCGCTCGGCGATCTCACTGTTGCTCCAGCCCTGGCCGATGGCGCCGAAGATCTCGTACTCCCGCTCGGTCAGGGCGCGTACCCGGGGGTCGTCCTGCGGCCCTCCGCCCGACGGATCGTGGGGGAGATGCTGGGAGTAGGCGTCCAGCAGGCGGCGGGTCAGGACGGGGGCGATCACGGCGTCGCCCGCGGCGACCGCGCGGATACCGGCGAGGAGCTCCTCGGGATGGGCGTCCTTGAGGAGGAAGCCACTGGCTCCCGCGCGCAGTGCGGCGTAGGCGTATTCGTCCAGGTCGAATGTGGTGAGGATGAGGACGCGGGTGCGGCCACCGGACGCGACGACCCGACGCGTGGCCTCGATCCCGTCCATGCCCGGCATCCGTACGTCCATGAGGATCACGTCCGGGCGGAGTTCGGCCGCTCTGCGCACGGCGTCACCGCCGTGCGACGCCTCGCCGACCACATCGGTGTCGGGCGTGCTCTCCAGGAGCATGCGAAAGCCGAGGCGCTGAAGCGGCTGGTCGTCGACGATGAGCACGGTGGTCACGCCGCACCGCCGGTGACGGCCGTCGGAGCGAGGCCGGTCCCGGCCCAGGGGGTGACGTCGAGGGTGGCCCGCAGTGTCCACCCGCCGTCGGGGGCGGGTCCCGCGACGACTGTGCCGTTGTAGAGGGCCGCGCGTTCTCGCATGCCGGGGATTCCGTGTCCTTCGTCGTCGTGCGGCCGGGCGCGGCCGGTGTCGGCCCCCCGGCCGGTGTCGTGGACGTCGATGTGCAGCAGGGTGTCCTCGACGCTCACCGTCAGCTCGACGCGTGTCTCGCGGCCGCCGTGCTTGAGAGCGTTGGTGAGGGCCTCCTGGACGATGCGGTAGACGGCGAGCTGGACGCCGCGGTCCAGGGCGTTCAACCGGCCGCTGCTGCGGTGGACGACCTGAGGGCCGGCGGACCGGATCCGTTCGCACAGGGCGTCGATGTCCCCGATGCCCGGTTGGGGGCTCAGTTCGGGCGCGGCGGGAGTCTGGGTCCCCTCGCGCAGGACGCCGAGCATCCGGCGCAGCTCGCCGAGCGCCTGACGGCCGGTGTCACCGATGAGCTGCAGGGCCTGCTTGCCGCGTTCGGGCGCGAGGTCGGTCGCGTACGCGCCGCCGTCGGCGAGGGTGATGATGACGGAGAGGTTGTGCCCGACGATGTCGTGCATCTCGCGGGCCACGCGGGTGCGTTCGGCGGCGGCGGCCAGTTTGCTGCGCTGGTCGCGTTCGATCTCCAGCCGGGTCGCGCGGTCACGCAGCACGGCGAGCTGGCCGCGCCGGATCCGTACGGCCAGTCCGAGCGCGACGGCCGCGGTTATGGTGCTGAACAGGAAGAACAGCGCGTCCAGGACGTGCACGTCGGACGGCAGGCGCACAGCCACCAGCCCCAGCGCGCCGGCCGTGACCGCGCAGGCCGCGGGCAGCCGCCGCAGCTCTCCGTGCAGCACCAGGCTGTAGAGGGCGATCAGCACGGCGATGTCGGCGCGCAGCCAGACGCCCAGCGCCAGCTGGAGAAGGAACACCGAGATGATCACGGCGAAGGCGAGTGACGGTCTTCTGCGCCGCCACAGCAGAGGCAGCACCAGTCCGGCCTGCAACGCGAGCGTCCCCGGCCAGGGCAGCTCGGTGAACTGGGTGTCGAACCCATGGCGCCCGCCGCCTCCGTCGTCGTCCACCAGCTCCGGCACACAGAACATGAGCACCACGACAGCCGTCACCGCGGCGTCCAGGATCCACGGACGGTTCCGGTCGCCCCGCTTGAGCCGACGGCCGAGACGCGACAGCGCACGGGCCAGCGGGTGGTTCCACGGCAGCTCCGCCTCCGCGAAGGGCGGATCGTCCACCGCCGCCCGCCGGTCGGTGTCGTCGATGTTCATGGGAGTCACTGGTCCACGTTCATGGGTGTCACCTGTTCATTGTGTGTCCGGCCGTGTCCTCGTACGCACCTCCTCGTACGTGCCTCCTCGTCTCCTCGTAAGGGCGTCACCTCACATGACCTTCCTGGGCCCGGCGCCCGGACGGCACGGCGCCGAACCGGATGATCCGGTCGGGCGCCGTGCCGGAGGCGTGGCGTCGGACGGCACGCTTCGGTGCTCGGGGTCTCAGGCGTCCGAGCGGACGAGGCGGTAGGCGGCGCCCGCCAGGGCGAGCACGGTCCAGCCGAGGAAGACCACGAGCCCGGCGGTGGGCGACAGGGAGGTCGAGTCGTGTGTCAGCTGGAACATCGACTGGCCCGCGCTGCTCGGCAGGTAGGGGCTGATGTTGTCCTGCCACGAGCTGGGCAGCAGCGAGATCAGGCCGGGTACCAGCATCAGCGAGGCGACCAGGACGGAGATGCCGCCGGCGACCGAGCGGAGCAGGGCGCCCAGCGCGGTGCCGATCACACCGACCAGACCGAGGTAGAGCCCCGCGCCCAGCAGGCTCCGGACCACGCCGGAGTGGGACATGGAGAGGGCCGCGGGCGTGCCGGAGACGATGCCGCTCGCGATCAGGAACGCCACGAAGACACCTACGCCGGAGACGACGAGGGCGACCACGCCGAAGGCCGCCGCCTTGGACCACAGCACCGGCAGCCGGCGCGGGACTGCGGCCAGCGTCGAGCGGATCATGCCGGTGGAGTACTCGCCCGCGGTGACGAGCACGCCCAGGACGCCGAGTGCCAGTTGCGCGAAGTTCGTGCCGAACACGGAGAGGCTGAGCGCGGTGGCCGAGACGTCGTCCGGGCGCATGGGGCGGCCGGAGTTCAGCTCGGACTTGTAGTGCGCGGCCGCGATCACGCCGAACGCGACGAGGAACAGCAGACCCAGGCCGAGGGTGATCCAGGTGGAACGGAGGGACCACATCTTCGCCCACTCGGAGCGCAGCACGCGGCGCCCGGTGACCTTGTAGGCCGGACGTGCCGAGCGCACCGGCGCCGGCGTGGGGCTGTCGGTGACGGTGACGGTGCTCATGCCGCCCTCCCAGAGGTCTCGGCGGTGGTCTCGACGGTGACGCTCGCGTGGTACTCGACGGCGTCGCGGGTCAGGTCCATGAACGCCTGCTCCAGGGAGACGGTCCGGGAGCTGAGCTCGTACAGCGGGATGCCGTGTTCGGCGGCCTTGAGCCCGATCGCCCGGGTGGACAGGCCCGTCACGTGGAGTTCCTCGGATCCGGCCGCACCGGTGATCTCCACACCGGGCCCAACCAGCACCCCGCGCAGCCGGGCCGGCTGGTCGGTCGCCACGGTGACCGTGTCGCCGCCGGCCTGCTGGACCAGCTCCCGCACGGTCGTGTCCGCCAGCAGACGCCCTCGGCCTACGACGATCAGGTGGTCGGCGACCAGCGCCATCTCGCTCATCAGATGCGAGGAGACGAAGACCGTACGACCGTCCGCCGCGAGTCCGGTCAGCAGGTTGCGGATCCACAGCACACCCTCGGGGTCCAGTCCGTTGACCGGTTCGTCGAGCATGATGGTGGCCGGATCCCCGAGCAGGGCCGCGGCGATGCCCAGACGCTGACCCATTCCGAGGGAGAAGGCGCCCGCGCGCTTCTTGGCCACCGACTGCAGGCCGGTCAGCTCGATGACTTCTTCCACCCGCCGGCGCGGAATGCCATGGGTGTGGGCCTGGGCCATGAGGTGGTCGAAGGCGGACCGGCCCGGGTGGATCGACTTGGCCTCCAGCAGCGCGCCGACTTCCTGGAGCGGCGCTGTGTGCCGGGCGTAGTGCTTGCCGTTGACCTTGACGCTGCCGCCGGACGGCGCGTCCAGTCCGACGATCATGCGCATGGTGGTGGACTTGCCTGCGCCGTTCGGGCCGAGGAAACCGGTGACCGTGCCGGGCTTGACGATGAAGTCCAGCCGGTCCACCGCCGTCTTCTCCCCGTACCGCTTCGTCAGCTGATGTGCCTCGATCATCGATGTTCCCTTACGTTCGGGGGCAGGCCCCCCACCTGGCTGCTCACCGTCCACGCTAGGTGCCGCCGGCCCGGATTCCGTGGTACCGAAGGGCTCTGTGCGGCGAGGCCCGTAGTACCGCGGTATCACCCGAGTCCGGCGTTCGGATGACGGTGCGGGTGTGGTGGACCGTGGGGTCGCGGTGGACCGTGGTGGCGCGGCGGCTCGGGGCTCCGGGGCGGGCGGGGGAGATCCATCAGGGCCGTGGGGAGTTCACGGCAAAATGGCAGGGCTGACAATTGACAGACCCGGCGCCGATGGTGAGGGTGTCACCATGCCAGAGAGAACCGAGAAGCCCGGTCTGCGTGAGCGGAAGAAGGACGAGACCCGGCGCGGGCTGCGGGAGGCCGCCGGTCGGCTCTTCGCCGAGCACGGGTTCGCCCGGACGACGGTGGCCGACATCGCCGCCGACGCGAACGTGTCGGAGCGGACGTTCTTCCGCTACTTCGACAGCAAGGAAGCCCTGCTGCTCCCGGACGGGATCGAACTCTTCGCGCGCATAGAGGCGGCCTTCCTGGCCCGTCCGGCGAGCGAGGCCCCGCTCGAAGCGGCCTGCGGTGCCATCACCGACGCGGTGGCCTACTTCGCCACCAGCAGCCTGACGGCGCTGGCCCATCCCCTCGGCGAGATCCGCGAGCAGGCGCGCGAAGGCCTCTCCCGGCAGTTCCAGCAGTTCGAGGAGCGCCTCACCGAACTCCTCCTGGAGCGCCTCCCGGAGGACGCGCCGGACGCGGACCTCCAAGCCGCCGTGATCGCCAACTGCGCACTGTCCGCCGCGCGGGCCGTTCTGCGCACGCTGCGCAACCGCCGTACGGCCGGGGTTCCCGCGGAACCCGACCGCCTGCTCCCGCAGGCGTTCACCTTCCTGTCCATGATCGGAGCCACCACCAAGTGAGCCATCGCCGTCGCGTCATCATCACCGCGATATGCTTGACCGCCGCCGTCGCGGGAGCCGCGACCACCGACCTCGTCGTGGAGCACAAGGTGGAACGGCGTGTCGCGGAGACCGCCAAGTGCCGTCTGGACGCGACCGGGGGAGTGCAGGTCGACCTCGACGACACGCTGGCCGGGCTCAAGGCGCTCACCGGCACGGTCGGCTCCGTCCATGTCAGCGCCGACGGCGTGCGCCGTCAGGGCACCGACATGGACGTCGATGTCTACCTGCGTGACGTGTCGACCGGAGGTGCCACCGCAGGCGGAACCGCCACCGCGACCATCGCCTATGGCGCCCTGGACAGGACCGCCGCCGCGGAGGGCGGCGCCGACGCCGCGACGGGCGGGCTGAAGACGGGTACGGACGGCACTCGCCTCACCCTCACGGGCACGGCGGGCGACGCGGGTATGCCCGTCACGGTGGTGACGAGCCTGTCCACCACGGCACACAGCCTGACCATCACCCCCGAGAACGTCCGGATCCTGGGCCGCGAAGTGCCGGTGTCGGCGCTCTCCGCACTCCCGGGCGCCACCGGGTTCGCCGACAAGCTGAAGCCGCGCACCATCGACATCCAGAAGCTCCCGGACGGTGCCACGCTCGTCGGCGCCCACGCCGGAAGCGACGGTCTCGTCCTGGACTTCAAGGTGGCGTCCGGCGGTTTGACGAAGACGGCGAAGGCAGCTTCCGCATGCGCCTCCGGTCGGGGGCAGGTCGACAGCTGACCACCGCCACGCCGTAGGCCGGAGCGACTCGGCCGTGACTCCGCCCCGGACCCGGACCGGCCCCGGCCCGAACCGGGTCCCGGTCCGGGGCCGACCCATGGGCATGGAGTGGGATCGGCGGAGAGGCTGGGGGCCTGCCCAGGTCGGGCTGGGGGCCTGCCCAGGTCGGGGCTGGGGACCGGCTCGGGTCGGGGCTGGGGACCGGCTCGGGTCGGGGTCCAAATAAAGTGGCATGGCTGACAATTGACGGGCCTGCCACCTTCCCGCTTAAGTTGTGGCAGTCCTGTCACTTCTTTGGAGGCGCAGTGTCCCTTCCCCCTGCCCCCCGTCCGTCGGTCCTGCACCGCACGGGCGCCTTCTGCGCCCGGCATCCCGTATGGGTGATCACCGCCTGGCTGCTGGTCCTGGCGGCCTCGATCGCGGGCCGGCAGGCGGTCGGGGCGGCCTACGGCGACGAGGTCGGCCTCCCCGGCAGTCAGGTGAGCGTCGGCGCGGATCTGCTGGAGAGGTCCGACCCGGCAGCGGGCGCGCCCAGCGGGAAGGTCGTCTTCCACGTCGGCTCCGGGAAGGTGTCCGACCGCGACGCCGGGCTGCAGACGACACTCGACCGCCTGAAGGACCTGCCGCATGTCACCGCCGTGGCCGCGCCGGTGACCAGCTCCGACGGCGCGACCGCGTACACCGCGGTGTCCTTCGACCGGAAGCTCAAGTCCCTCGGCCACGCCTACACCGCGCGGCTCGACGAGGCGACCGCCCCCGCCAGGGACGCCGGAATCGGCGTCGGATACGGCGGCGACCTGCACGACATCGTGCGTGCCCCGGCCAACGACGCCGCCAGTGAGGCCATCGGCATCAGCGCCGCACTGATCGTGCTGCTGCTCGCCTTCGGCAGCGTCGCCGCGGCCCTCATGCCGCTCATCACCGCCCTGATCAGCGTCGGCATCGGCCTGGGTGTCGTCGGCATCGTGGCCGGAACCCTCACCTTCGCCACCTCGGCACCCACGCTGGCCACGATGATCGGGCTCGGCGTGGGCATCGATTACGCGCTCTTCCTGATCACACGGTTCCGCCAGTACCTGATCGACGGGCACGATCCCGAAACGGCCGTCGCCCGCACAACCGCCGTCAGCGGCAGGGCGGTTCTGGTCGCCGCCGTCACGGTGGCCGTGGCCCTGCTCAGCCTGTACGCCTGCGGGCTGACCATGATCGGGCGGCTCGGTCTCGCCGCCACCATCGCCGTGGTCGTCACCGCTCTCGCGGCGCTCACCCTGGTGCCCGCGGCCATGGGGCTCGTGGGCCGCCGGATCGACGTGCTGCGCGTCCGCCGCCGGCCGGTCGCCGAGAGTGCCGGGGACCACGACGGATGGCACCGCTACGCGCGCTCGGTCGCCCGGCACCCGTGGAAGTTCTTCACCGCGGGATGCGTCCTCGTCGCCCTCTGCGCGATCCCGTTGTTCTCGATGCGTCTCGGGCACATCGACGACGGCGCGGACCCGGCCGGCGGCACCACCCGCGACGCCTACGACTGGATAGCCGACGCCGACGGTCCAGGATTCGGGCCGGGTGTCAACGGCCCCTTCACCGTGGTCGTCGACCTCGCCGAGGCGACCGCGTCCGCCGACCGGGTCGCGGGCCGGCTCGCCGACGGACTGACGAACACGGACGGCGTCGCCCGCGTCACGCCACCGCGGACCAGCCGGGACGGCAAGATCCTCGTCACCACGGTCGTTCCCGCCACCGGCCCCCAATCGGCAGACACGGACGCCCTGTTCGCCGCCCTCACCGACACCGCGCTGCCCGACACCCTCGAAGGCACCGGCGCGACAGGTCATCTGACCGGCAGTACGGCGGGCCAGCTCGAATTCCGCGACACCGTCACCGAACGCCTGCCCCTCATCATCGGCATCGTGCTGGTCGCCGCGTTCCTGCTGCTGACCTTCGTCGTCCGCAGCCTGGTGATCCCCCTCAAGGCCGTCGTCCTGAACCTGCTGACGACCGGTGCGTCGTACGGTGTTCTGGTCGCCGTCTTCCAGTGGGGCTGGGGAGACGACCTGCTCGGCATGAGCGAGCCCGTCCCGATCGAGTCCTACGTCCCGATGATGATGTTCGCCATCGTCTTCGGACTCTCGATGGACTACGAGATCTTCCTGCTCTCCCGCATCGCCGAGGAATGGCACGCGACCCACGACAACGAGCGGGCGGTCGGCACGGGTCTCTCGCTCACCGGACGGGTCATCACCTGCGCCGCGCTCATCATGACGGTCGTGTTCCTGTCCTTCACCGGCTCACCGGCCGTCGTGGTGAAGATGCTCGCGCTCGGTCTAGCCATCAGCGTCGTCCTCGACGCCACCGTCGTACGCCTCGTCCTGGTGCCGTCCCTCATGTTCCTGATGGGGAGGGCCAATTGGTGGCTGCCACCATGGCTGGACCGCCGACTGCCGCACACCACCGTCTGACATCGGGGCACCCGGGCGAGGGCGGACCCGATCAGGCGCGGACGGCGCCGTGCACGATCAGGCTCCTGGCGCAGTCCACCACTGTCCGCCGGGCGGGACGCGGCTGCCAGCCGAGGACACGGCGGGCCTTCTCGGTGCTGTGGCGATTGCGCCGGCCGAGTGCCGGAGTGATCTCGCGCAGCGACGGGTCCCTGAACCGGGCCACCAGGCGGACGACGAAGTCGGGGACCTGCCGGGTGGACACCCGGCCCGCCTCGGGGCCGAGTTCCTCGCGCAGAGCGCGTGCCATGTCCGCCATCCAGATGAACTCCCCGGTGGCCAGGAAGCGTTGACCCCCTGCCTGCGGGGACGTCGTGGCCCGGATGTGCACGTCGACGAGGTCGCGCACGTCCACCACCTCCAGCCCGATCCGCGGAATCCCGCTCATCTCGCCGGAGAGCATGCGCGCGACGATGCCGACGGACCCGATGTTCTCCGTCGTGAGGACCGGGCCGAACACGGCTCCAGGGAGCACGGTGGTGAGTTCGGTCGGACCGTCGTGGCCGTCCATGAAGTCCCAGGCCGCGCGCTCGGCGAGCGTCTTCGAGCGCCGGTAGGGGATCAGGGTCGGGTCGTCGGGATCCGTCCACAGCGTCTCGTCGGTCACTCCTTCCGTGGCGTACGACGAGGGGCTCGCGGCGTTCGCCGCCGACGTCATCACCACGCGTTTCACCCCGGCCGCGGTCGCGGCGCGCAGGACCCGCAGCGCTCCGTCACGGGCGGGGGTGATCAGTGCGTCCGGATCGTCGCCGGCCGCGATCCCGAGCGGGGACGCCACGTGCAGAACGTGGTCGACGTCCTTCAGCGCGGCGTCCCAGCCCTCGTCGGAGGTGAGGTCGGCGACGGCGAAGGACAGCCGGCCCGCGGGGTCGACGGCGGTGGACACCGCCTCGGTGACGCCCTTCGCCTTCCCCGGGTCGCGCACGGTGGTGCGCACGTCGTAGCCACGCTTCAGGAGCTCGGCGACGCACCATCCCGCGATGTAGCCGCTGCCCCCGGTGACCAGAACCAGCTCGGCCATGATGTGTCCTCCACGGTGTGGATGATGATGTGGGAGAATGAAACGGAGGGCCCTCCGATAAGCTCGAAGCTACCGGAGGGGTCTCCGTTTATCAATTCGTACGGGATGGACGGCCACTACCTGTGAACGCGCAGCACGCGAAGCCCACCCGCAGAGACGCGCTCGACAACCGGGAGCGGATTCTCGGCGTGGCCCGCGAGGCGCTGGCCGAGTCCAGCGGTGCGTCCCTCACCGGCATCGCCAAGAAGGCGGGCGTCGGCATCGGGACGCTCTACCGCCACTTCCCGAACCGGGAATCGCTCATCATCGAGCTGTACCGGCACGACATCCAGCACCTCATCGATCTCGCGCCGGCGCTGGTGGAGTCGCACCCGCCGATCGAGGCCCTGCGCCGCTGGTTCGACGAGGTCGCCCGCTACGGACAGCTCAAGTACGGCGTCGCCGAGGTCATCCACGCCGCGACCAACCGCGGCCTCGACGACGAGTACTACGAACCCTTCCTCCGCGCCATCGCCGTGCTGCTCGACGCCGGAGCCGCCGACGGCACGCTCAAGGACGGACTCGACCCCGAGGACGTCCTGCTGCAGCTCAGCGTGTTGTGGCGGATCGACCCGGCGCACGGAGGCGACGCCCGTGCCGCACGGATTCTCGACCTGATCGTCGACGGCCTCCGCCGACCGCGTCCCGAGCCTGGGCCGGCGGGGTGACGATCGGCCCCCGGTCGTCGGCCGGGCCCGGTCGGCGGCACGGTGGGGCGCCCGCGCCGCCGGCCGGGGGGCGCCGATGTCGGGTCCTGCCCTTTGGGTCGTTATGATCCGATAGAGCAGTTTTTTAACATTTCTTTCATCATGCGGATTTTCACCCGGGGTGGTCGATGTCCCGCAAGCCCCCGACGGACGACGACGACGAGCTGCTGGCCAGGCTCGGGTCGCTGACCGCTCAGGCACGTGAACGCGCGGAGTTCCAGCGCTCGCAGGTCGAGCTGGCCATCGCGCTGCAACGCGGCATGCTTCCGGGCGACATGCCGTCCGCCCCCGGGTTCGACGTGGCCGTCCAGTACGCCCCGGCCTGCTACGGCCTCAACGTGGGCGGGGACTGGTACGACGCCTTCAAGCTGCCCGACGAGCGCATCGGCCTGTCCATAGGCGACGTACAGGGCCACAACATCGAGGCCGCCGCGTTCATGGGGCAGGTCAGGGTCGGCCTGCGGGCGCTCGCCTCCGTGACGAGCGACCCGGGAGAGCTGCTCGCGCGGACGAACGACCTCATCCTGTCCATCGGCTCCGACCTCTTCGCGACCTGCACCTTCATGCGCCTCGACCCGGCCACCGGCGTCCTGGAGAGCGCACGGGCCGGGCACATACCCTGCGTCTGGGCGACGGCGGACGGGAAGGCCGGCATCGCCGAGGACGAAGGGGGGCCGCCGCTCGGCGTCGAGGCGGGGATGCGGTATCCGGTGACCCGGCACCGGCTCACCATCGGCGGACACTTCGTCCTGCTGACCGACGGCGTCGTCGAAGGCCCGTCGATGAACGTCGACGAGGGGCTCGACCAGGTCGTACGACTCGCCGGAATCGCCGCCGTCGCGGGCATGTCGGCCGCTTCCCTGGCCGCCGCGGTGATCAGGGGAGCCGAACGCGTGGGACACGAGGACGACGCGGCCGTACTCGTGGTCGGGCACGGCGCGCACACCTTCCGGCCGTAGGCCAAGAGGCCCGCTCGCCTCGCCGACAAGGCCTCGGCGGTGTCTGATGGCTCCTGTGGTGGGTACACACGAGCTGCCCCGACCGGCCGTCGTCGCTCTTCAGACGCTGGCGATCGCCGCCTGCTACTTCGGGGCAGGGCGGCTCGGCCTCATGCGGCAGCTCTCCGTGGAAGGAGCGGTGTTCACCCCCATCTGGCCGCCCACCGGCGTGGCCGTCGCCGCCCTGCTGATCCTGGGGATCGGCTCGTGGCCCGGGATCGCGCTCGGGGCCCTTCTGGTCGTCCTGTCGATCTCCTCCTTCACCTCGTTCCAGCCGTCCGTGATCGGCATCGTCGCGGGCAACACCGTCGCTCCGGTCTGCGCCTACCTCCTGCTGCGCGCGGTACGCTTCCGCACCGATCTCAGCCGATTGCGCGATGGCCTGGCCCTGGTGTTCCTGGCCGCCCTGGGCAGCATGATGATCAGCGCGACGGTGGATGTCGGCCTGCTGGTCCTCCAGGACAAACTCGCCGTGGGCGACTTCTGGCCGGTCTGGCTGGCGTGGTGGGTGGGTGACGCGATGGGGGTCCTGATCGTCACCCCGGTCCTTCTCATGCTGTACGCCCTCCGCGCGCCGGTGGCCTTGTCGCGGTGGAAGGAAGCCGTCGTGCTCCTCGTCGCGGTCTGCGTCGTGGTGCCGCTGGCCACGCGCAGTCCGATCAGTCTGCTGTTCCTCATCTATCCGCTGCTCATCTGGGCGGCGTTGAGTTTCGAGCTCCCGGGCAGCGTGGTGTGCGCCCTCTTCGCCTCCGTCATGGCCACCGTCGCGGCCACGGACCAGATCGGTCCGTTCCACCAGCTGAGCCATACCGCGGTCATGATCAAGCTGCAGGCCTTCAACGGAACCATGGCCCTGACCGCGCTCCTCCTGTCCGCCGTGATCACCGAACAGCGCAACACCAGACGCTCCGTGGAGCTGGCCTGCCAGGAGCTGGTGCAGGTGCTGGAACACCTGACCGCGGGGAATCCCACGCCCAGACCGCCCCCCGCCGACGACGGCCGGGGCTGACAGCGGACGACGGCCGGGAGGGCGGACAGACGGTCGGCCGGGAGGGCGGACAGGGGGCGAGGAACGCGGTGAGGAGGTTCCGTCGCCTCAGGCCGTCGCCGTCGCCGTTGCCGTCCCTTGCGCTGCCGCCTGGCGCAGGCGCGCCGGGGCCGCCCTTCTCGTAGGGGTGCGGTCCTGCGCTGCCCTCAGCCGTCGCGGCGGCACTGTGCCGCCGCGGAGCCCGGTGGGGAAAGATGGCACCACAAACGAAGAGAACCACCGATGTGGAGGTGCGGGCACATGCAGCACGAGCGAGCGGGCAGTCCGGCCGGCCCCGAGGACCTCGTCGACGTAGCCCGGTTGGTCACCGCGTACTACGCGCTCCACCCCGACCCGGCCGAGCCCGGCCAGCGCGTCTCCTTCGGTACGTCCGGACACCGCGGTTCGTCACTGGCGACCGCGTTCAACGAGGACCACATCGCGGCGACGAGCCAGGCCATCTGCGAATACCGCGAGGGCCAGGGAATCGACGGCCCGCTCTTCCTGGGTGCCGACAGCCATGCGTTGTCGGAACCCGCGAAGGTCACCGCCCTGGAGGTGTTCGCGGCCAACGACGTGTCGGTGCTCCTCGACAGCGAGGACGGCTACACGCCCACTCCGGCGGTCTCGCACGCCATCCTCACCCACAACCGCGGGCGGTCCTCCGGCCTCGCGGACGGCGTGGTCGTCACCCCGTCCCACAATCCGCCGGCCGACGGCGGCTTCAAGTACAACCCGCCGAACGGCGGCCCGGCGGGCTCCGAGGCGACCTCCTGGATCCAGGACCGGGCCAACGAACTCATCATGGGCGGCCTCAAGGACGTACGCCGCATCCCCTACGCCAGGGCGCTCGCCGCTTCCGGCACCGGCCCCTACGACTTCCTCGGCACCTATGTGGCCGACCTGCCACAGGTGCTGGATCTGGACGCGATCCGCTCGGCCGGTGTCCGTATCGGCGCCGACCCACTGGGCGGGGCCTCGGTCGCCTACTGGGGGCGCATCGCCGAGCAGCACGCGCTCGATCTGACCGTGGTCAACCCGCTCACGGACCCCACCTGGCGCTTCATGACGCTGGACTGGGACGGCAAGATCCGGATGGACTGCTCGTCGCCCTACGCGATGGCCTCGCTCATCGAGCAGCGCGACCGATTCCGGATCGCCACGGGCAACGACGCCGACGCCGACCGCCACGGGATCGTCACCCCGGACGCCGGACTCATGAACCCCAACCACTATCTCGCCGCGGCCATCGCCTACCTCTACTCCCACCGGGAGCAGTGGCCGGCCGGCACCGGGATCGGCAAGACCCTGGTGTCGTCCGGGATGATCGACCGGGTCGCCGCCGACCTGGGCCGTCAGCTGATCGAGGTGCCCGTCGGATTCAAGTGGTTCGTGGACGGGCTGGTCAGCGGCTCCATCGGATTCGGCGGAGAGGAGTCGGCGGGCGCCTCCTTCCTGCGCCGCGACGGCTCGGTCTGGACCACCGACAAGGACGGCATCATCCTGGCCCTCCTCGCCTCCGAGATCACCGGAGTGACCGGGAAGACACCCTCCGAGCACTACGCCGGGCTGACCTCACGCTTCGGCGCGCCGGCCTACGAGCGCATCGACGCCCCGGCGTCCCGCGACGAGAAGGCGCTCCTCGCCAAGCTCTCACCCGCGCAGATCACCACGGACACCCTCGCCGGTGAGGCGGTCACCGCGGTTCTCACCGAGGCACCGGGCAACGGCGCGCCCATCGGCGGTATCAAGGTGACCACCGACAACGCCTGGTTCGCGGCCCGCCCGTCGGGAACCGAGGACGTCTACAAGATCTACGCGGAGTCGTTCCTCGGGACGGATCACCTCCGACAGGTGCAGGACGAGGCGAAGGCCGTGGTCTCGGCGGCCCTGTCCGGCTGAGGCCGGGGCACCGGAGCCGTGGCCTCGGCCGCACGGCGCCGGTGCCGCTCGGTGGACGAGCCGGCCCCGGAGGTCTCGCGGGTCTCGCTGCCGGGTGGTTCGGCGGCATGATGGCCCGCATGCGCATCCGTATCGACGCCGTCGACCTGCCCGGCCTCACGTGCGCGGCCCCCGAGGGCCGCCCCGTCTCGGCGTACGACAACATCCACGTGGCCGTGCAACGGCGCGACCGCCCGGCCGAGCTGCTCGATCCGCAGCCGGGCGACGGCGATTCGGCGACCTGGACCCTCGACTGCACCACGGCACCGTCGCCGACGGGTATCGAGGTGAAGGGCCCCTATGTCCAGGACCGCCTGGGCCACCGCTTCATCTACCTGTCGTGGGGCACCGTCGACGAGGCGGGCGTCTTCAGCATGTTCCGCCGCGCCAAGCTCATGCTCGACGCCGTCCCCTCCGACGTACTCGCCGAGGCCGCGCGCGACGGACTCCTCGTCGGACGCCTGGGCCTGACCGACGAAAGCGGCAACCCGCGGTGCGCCCGTGTTCAGCCGCCCCAGATCGTCTGGACCGCGGAACCCGCCGCCTAGGTCCTTGGCATCCGAGGCCGTGTCGGGGCGACGGTGACGGTCGGTCTCGTTGTGCGGGACCGTGCGCCGTCGCGGCCGCGTCGATCGAGTTAGACCCTGTAACGAAAGTTCTTGACGCTTGGCGTTGTGAGTTATAGCCTCTAACTAAAGCGAGAGCAGATAACTCAGCGCAGAGCGCAGTGGAGGTCGTCATGAACGCCGAAGGGCTCGTCGAGGTCGTCCTGCCGGGCAAGGTGGAGCCGGAGGGGCTGGAGATCCGGCACGGCGCCGTGCCGGTGGCCGGCCCCGGCCAGGTCGTGATCCGGATGGAGGCGACCGGAGTCTCGTTCGCGGAACAGCAGATGCGCCGCGGGCGGTACTACGACCAGCCCCCGTTCCCGTTCGTACCCGGCTACGACCTCGTCGGCACGGTCCTCACCACCGGCCAGGGCGTCGACCCCGGGCTGACCGGCACGCGGGTGGCCGCGCTGGTCAAGGTCGGTGGCTGGGCCAGTCATGTGCGTGTGGAGGCGGCGGACGTGGTGCCGGTGCCCGACGGCATAGGGGCGGCCGAGGCGGAGACCGTGGTCGTCAACGGCATCACCGCCTGGCAGATGCTGCACCGGAAGGCGCACGTGCGCACCGGCCAGACCGTTCTGGTGCACGGCGCCAACGGCGGCGTCGGCTCGGTCCTCGTCCAGCTCGCCCGTGCCGCGGGCGTGAAGGTGATCGGCACGGCCTCCGCACGCCACCACGACTCCCTGCGGGAACGAGGCGTCACCCCGGTCGACTACCGCACCGAGAACGTCGCCGCCCGCGTGCGTGAACTCGCCCCCGGCGGGGTCGACGCCGTCTTCGACCACATCGGAGGCCGCAGCGCGGTCGACTCCTGGAACCTCCTCGCCCCCGGTGGCACGCTCGTCGCCTACGGCAGCGCCTCCACCCGGGACGACACGGGGTCCAAGCAGGGACCCGTGCTCAAGCTGCTCGGCCGGGTATGGCTGTGGAACACACTGCCCAACGGCCGCCGTGCCTACTTCTTCAACGTCTGGGCCGGCCGGGCCCTGTCCAAGAACCGGTTCCGGGCCCGGCTGCGCGCCGACCTCACGCAGGTCTTCACCGCCCTCCAGCGTGGTGACGTCACCGCCCAGATCGCCGCCCAGCTGCCGCTGACCCACGCCGCCGAGGCCCTGCGGCTGGCCGAGTCCGGGACCGTCGCTGGAAAGGTCGTCCTCAATCCGTAGGACTGCCGGGCATCGACCCGCCGGACTTCCGCGGGGGCCGGGCGGCGTCATCGGCGACAGTGACGGGCACCGAGGCGATCCTGGAGCCGGCACGGCTTGGCCGCGCGGGCCCGGCAGCCCCGTGTCAGGGTTGATTCAGGGCCGCGAGGCCATGAGACCACCCGGATTTCGGGCCGCCAGGCCTTCATACAGCCGAGCCGTCGGACCGGCGAGGCAGAAAAGGAGACAGCGCGTGGAGGAGAGGGAATTCATCCAAGCGGTGTCGGAGCGCACGGGTCTGTCGCGGCAGGAGTCGGCCGATCTGACCCGTGCCACGCTGGAGACGCTCGCGCATCGACTGAGCGGGAGCAAGGACCGGGCACTGGCACTGGAGCTCCCGGAAGGTCTGGCCGAGGCCGTTCAGCGAGGGGCCACCTCGGCCATCGAGGTCTTCGGCTACGACGAGACCGTACGGCGCGTCGCCGAGCGCAACGTGCTCAAGAAGGAAGAGGCCGACAGCGGCGTCCGCGCGGTGCTCGTGACCCTGCGCGAGGCGATCAGCGAGAGGGAGTTCGGCAATCTGATGTCGCAACTCGGAGCGGAGTTCTCCAAGCCTGTCGAGGAATTCGCCGGCTGACTCGCCGGGCCGTCCTCGCAGGGGCACCATGCGGGCGGATCGCTTCCCGGGTCCGGCCGAGGCGACGCCGTTCGCGGCGGACAGCCCCACGGCACTGCTGTGACGCGCCGTCCCTTTGCGAGAGGGGTTCGTGCCGCGGGCCCTTTGCGACAGGGGTTCGTGCCGCGGGCCCGGCGCCGTGGGCCCGGCCCCGGCATCCCGGCTCGGCCCGGCCCGTCAGTCCCGGCACACCGTGCCGGGACTGACGGGCTGACCGTCTCCAGTCCGTAGGGGTCCTCGCCGACCCGAGGCCGTCGGCACAGCTGCCCCGGGTCATGCGCAGGGGCCCCGTCGACCACTACATCACCACCGCGCTCGCCGCCGCCGACACCGCGCAGCCGGGCGGTGAACCCTGCTTCACACTGCCGGACGATTTCCGTCGTCCCGCCGCCGTGCGGGACTTCACCGACCGGGCGGCGGCCATGCACTGGCTGGCCACCGAACGCGACGACCTGGCCCTGGCGGTCGGTGCGGCCCGGGTCGCGGGCCTCGACGACCGTGCCTGGCGCATCATCCTGCTTCAGTGGCCCCAAGTGGTCTGGCGGGTAAGGGGCAACTGGGTACCGCTGCTGAACATCGCGCTGGAATGCGCGCGTGCCCAGAGCGACCCGTACGCCCAGTCGCGTGTGCTCACGCTGCCCGGCTGGGTGCTGAGCGAGGAGGGCCGGCCGACCGAGGCGCTCGCTCTGCTGGAACTCTCGCCACCACTCGCCCGGCAGGCGGGCGACCGGCTCGGTGAGGCGACCGCGCTCATCAACCTCGCCGTCGTCGAAGCCGGGCAGGGCGACCTCGGGACCGCGCTGGAGAACTGCACGCAGGTCATCGTGCTGGCCCGGGAGGAACCCGACGCGCACACCGCGATGCTCGCGCTCCAGCACCTCGCCCGGATACAACTCGCCGCGAACCAGCCCCGTGAGGCGCTGCGTTCGGCTCGTACGCCGCGCAGAACGCCGGTAACGCGAAGGGCTCCGGTACCACCGGCAGTTCGGCCGGCGCGAAGAACTCGACCGGTTCCGGGTCTGGTTCGGACGCCGCGTCGGGTCCGGCCACCGTGAGAGCCCCGGGCGCCGACGGCATCGCCGTCGACTCCGCGAAGTGGGCCACCGGCTACCGGACCCCCGAACTCCGCAACGGCGCCGACGACTTCTAGGAGAGGTCCTGGTCGTCAGGGCTTACCGCCCGGCCCACACCGCCCACGAACACGGTCGCATCCACGCGCCCGAGGCCCATTGGCCCGGGCCGCCGGATGCGACCGTACGTCGTGAGCGCCGGGGGGCCACGGCCCTGGAACTGCCCCTGGGACCTAGGACTGTTCCTCGACGGTCATCTCGCCCAGGAGGGACCAGTCGTCCTGGTCGATCTTCGTGTTCACGATGCGCGGCGTCGCGGTCAGGTGGCCGGGAAGGGCCTGCTGTGCGGCCTTGAAGTGGTCGGACTGGACGTGGGACGCTCCGGCCTCGTCGTCCCGGAAGGCCTCGACCAGGACGTATTCCGTCGGATCATCGAGGCTCCGGGACCAGTCGAACCAGAGGCAGCCCGGCTCGGCGCGGGTCGCCGCCGTGAAGTCGGCGGTGATCTCGGGCCACCGTTCCGCGTCTTCGGGGCGGACACTGAACTTGACGGTAATGAAGATCATGAAGGCTCCTCGGTCGGTGTCGAGCCATTCTGTGCCGTCGGCGGCAGTTGAACACCATGGGCCCGTAGGCCGACAGAGGGAAACTCCGGAAGGATGCCTGTCGCCCCGGCGGCGATCGCTCGTCGGCATCGGATGCCCCGCACCGGATGCGCTGCTTCGGTGCGCAGGATCGGTGCGCGGGTGCGCGCTCGGCCGGGTCCCGCCGCCCGCGAACGCGGATGCGTGAGCGATCGGGTGCGGGTGACACAGCACGCAAGGAGGGGTGCCCACAACTCCTCACGACCCCGATGTCCACAGTCGATCGATGTTGCCGAGCTCCGACTTGCTGTGTATCGTTTTTCGATAACATCGATAATCGATACGGGGGAAGTCATGGCAACGGTACGCAATCCACTGGAGCCGCTGTCGAGCGCGGTCAAGGGCGTCGTGACGCTGGTCGCGGCACTGGTGATCGCGGGGATGTTGAGCGCGCTGTTCGTGGACGGCGCGCACGTGCGCGTCCTCGGCATCGGCGACAACTCCTTCTGCGTCATGGATACGTCCACGACGATGGGCGGCGGCGAGGTGCCGCCCTCGGAGTTGAAGCCCGCTCCGGGAGCCACGGTCAACCTGGACGCCCACCCGGACTACTGCACCGACGACCCCACTACGGCCCAGAGCCTGCTCAACACCGCGAACCAGGTTCCGCCCTTCGTCTTCAGCGTCGGAGCACTCCTGCTCGTGCTCCTGCTGATCCGGGGTGCGGAGGGCGACGGCCTCTACACCGCACGGACCGCGGGACGGCTGCGCAGGCTGGGCTGGTGGCTCGTGGCCGGCAGTGTGCTGGCCGCGATCGCCGAGTCCACGACCGAGCAGTCTCTCGTCCACTCCCTGAGCCGGAACAGTGACACCAATACCGTCACCGGCCTGTTGACGTGGCACATGCCCTTCATGGCGGTCCTCACCGGCCTGGGCGTCCTTTCCTTCGCCCGGGTCATGCGCATCGGCATCAATATGCGCGAAGACCTCGACGGAACGGTCTGATGTCAGAAGAGAAGGAGGAGCACGCGATCGAGGTCCACCTCGATCGCCTGCTCGAAGAACGCGGGATGACCTTGGCCGAGCTCGCCGATCGGGTCGGTGTCACGCATGTGAACCTGTCGATCCTGAAGAACGGCCGGGCGAGAGCCGTACGGTTCACCACCCTGACGCGGCTGTGCGAGGTACTGGAGTGCCAGCCGGGGGATCTCCTCAGCCACCGCCCGCACTGAACCCGGGCCCGCGCCAGGGCCCCGGTGGGTGTTCACCCGTAAGGGCGTCAAGGGCCGGAAAGGGGAGGCAAGGGGATGCGTTCTCAGCGGCGACCGACCGCCGTGCAGACACAGACCCTGTTTCCCTCCGGGTCGGCGAGCACGGTGTACGACGGGGAGTGGGAGTCGTCGACCACGGTGCCCCCGGCGGCGACAGCGGCCGGAATGCGCGTCCGCGCCGCCTCGGGGGCCAGCCACAGATCCATGTGCCAGCGCTGGCGCGGGGTCTTGTGGGCATCGGTCGGCTGGAACCACACGCCGGGGACACGGTTCGTCGGGTCGAAGACCGAGTCGTACACCGTGTTGTCGGCGTCTCCCGTGAGCAACGCCGCCCAGAAGGGGCCTGCCGTCGCGTCGTCCGCGGTGTCGAGGGCGATCTCCACCTGGGTCACCGCGCCCGGGGCGGCCGTCAGCCCGTGTTCGCGGGCCAGCCCCGAGATGACGCGAGCCAGCTCGAGGTCCTTCGGGGTGATCCAGCGGCCACCGCTCGCGTCGACGCTGTACAGGCTCACATCGATCAGACCGGGTCCCAGCCTGATCTCCGGTACGTCATGTCCGGCGATGACCGACGCCTGCGCGACCGCGCCGACGAATGCGCCCCCGGAGCCCGCGTCGGCGGCCCGGTAACGGGCGGCGAGCGGCTGAGCGAGCTTGCGCCAGTCGTCCAGTCCCTGCGCGATCGATTCAAGAATCTCGCGGTTGCTGAGCTTGTCCATGGGCCCATGCTTCCAGGCCGCCTCCGCGTTACGTGACACGGCGTCCAAGAGAACCGTCACCCGCGGCGAGCGCCCGGCGCTCACCGGCCGGATGGCCCCGGTTCCGGCCGCTCGTCGGTGAGTTCGGGCTCCAGGCCTTCGCCGACGTCGGCACGGACCCGCCCCGCGTCGGCCCGCCAGGCCTCGAACGCCCAGGCGGTGAGGGCGACGACGGCCAGACCGAGCAGCCAGCCGCCCACCACGTCACTGAACCAGTGCACGCCCAGGGCGACGCGGGTGAAGCCGACTCCGAGGACGGAGAGCACGGCGGCGTACCAGCAGAGAGTGCGTCGCGAGCGCGGCACCATGGGCAGCAGGACCAGCAACAGGATGGCGAACGACGTGGTGGCGGTCATCGCGTGGCCCGACGGGAAGGAGAAGCCGGGAGCCCGCGCCACGGGATCCTCCAGCGACGGACGTGCCCGTTCGACGACCGTCTTCACCAGCAGCCCGATGAGGCCTCCCGCCACGGCCGTCACGGCCGACCAGGCGGCCAGACGCCACGCCCGGCGGTACAACAGCCAGGCGGTCAGCAGCCCCACGGCCGTACGCAACGTGAGCGGATCCCAGACCCAATCGGACAGGAAACGCAGCGTACTCGTCCAGGCGGGATGGTCCAGGGCGATGCCGTGCAGCCGCCGGGCGGCGCCCCCGTCCAGCCGGCGCAGGGGCTGCCACTGTCCCTCGACGAGGACGAGGAGCAGCCCGAAGGGCACCGCGGCGATCGCGGCGACGGCGGCCGAGCCGAGCAGCCGGACGCCGAATCTGCGGTCGGCCGCCCGCCGACGACGCTCTCGCAGGCTCCGGACCGCGACGCGCGCTGCCATTCAGACTCCCGGGTCGGGGTGGATCGGACCGGGGCGCCGGGCCCGTGAGGCCTCCAGCTGCGCGGCGAAGGACAGTCCGAGGAACAGGGCGATCGAGGTCAGGTAGGCCCAGAGCAGCAGAGACATGAAGGCACTGAGCGGGCCGTAGACCGTGTCGAAGGAGCCGCTGATCCCGAGATAGAGGCTCAGCAGCCAGGTCAGCGCCGTCCAGAGCACCAGGTACACGGCGGCGCCGAAGGCCAGCCAGGTGTACCCGGGCTGCCGGCGACGGGGCGAGCGGCGGAAGATGGCACTGGCCGACATAAGGGCGAGGAGCAGCCCGAAGGGCCAACGCAGCAGGTCCCAGGCGGTCCTGGCTCCTCCGTCGAGGTGGTAGACGCTCACGACCGCGGACGCCAGGTCGCCGCCGGCCACCATCAGGATGAACCCGAGGCCCAGCGGGATTCCCGCGCTGAGGGACATCACCAGGCCGCGCAGATACTTCAGGTGGAAGTCACGGTCGCGCTCGTTCCCGTAGATCCGGTTGGCGCCGCGCTCTATCTGGCACATCGCGGTGGTCACGTTGACCAGGGAGAAGGCCAGGCCGAACCACAGGGCGACCTGCGCCCCGTCGCCCGCCGTGTGCCGGCTGCGGCGCAGCGCGTCGTCGACGACATCGGCGCTCGGGCCCGCGGCGATCCGGCGAATCGTCAGTTCGGCGACCCTGCCGATGTCCTCGGTGTGCAGTGCCGAGGAGAGTCCCACGAACGCGATGGCGAGCGGGATCAGGGCCAGTACCGTCTGCAGGGCGAGTGCACGGGAGTGGCTGAACCCGTCGGCGTAGCGGAACCGGATGAACGCGTCGCGCAGCAGGGGCCAGCCGCCGTAGCGGCGCAGGGACGCCAGCGCATCGTCGGCGGAGAGCTCGTCGCCGGTCATGTCACGGGTCTCGGGGACCTTGGTCGCGGTACTCATTCATTCCCCCGGGAGGGCAGCAGAATGGTCAGTGCGCCGGGCCTGACCTCGGCGGTGAGACGTCGGCCGGTGCCCACCGGGTCCCCGTCGAGTTCCCGGGACTGCGGGGTGTCGAAGGTGAGTTCGGCGCGGCGGAAGGTGAAGAACTCGACAGGGACCCCGCTTCCGGCGTCGCCCTCGGCCGCCAGGGTGTGCACGGCGGACGGCCGGGGCGGCCTGGCGCGGCCGCGCAGCAGCGTCGCCACGGCGCGCAGCCAGCCGCCGGGGCCGCGGGGGTCGAGGACCAGGAGGTCGAGCAGCCCGTCGTCGGGGCGGGCGGCGGGCAGCAGTGTCATCCCGCCCTGCACGGTTCCGACGTTGGCGAGGAGGACCATACGGGCCGTACGGCGGAAAGCGGGGGAGCCGTCGAGCCGGATCGTCACCCGCATACGGGGTGTGCGCAGCGTTCCGACGCCTGCCAGGACGTAGGCCGGCCAGCCCAGGGTGGCCTTGGCGCGCTCATCGGTGTGCTCCATCATCGCGGCGTCGAGGCCCGCCCCGGCCATCGCGGCGAACCGGGTTGCGGGCAGGCCGTCGCCCTCGACGCTTGCCAGGTCGAGACGGTGCGGACCGCCGCCGAGCGCCGCGTCGAGTGCCGCGGTGGGGGAGAGCGGCAGACCGAGGTTGCGCGCCAGCAGATTGCCCGTGCCGCAGGGCACGATGACCAGCGGAACGTCATGGTCGGCCAAGGCGTCGGCGACCGTGCGGACGGTCCCGTCCCCGCCGCAGACCACCACCAGTGTGGCGTCCTGACGAAGGGCCTGGGCCGCCTGTCCGGCGCCCGGGTCGTCCGCGGTGGTCTCCAGGAACACGGGGTCGCGGTGGCCGTGCCGTTCGAGGACCCGCCGCAGCTCGTCGCGGGCGGCCTCGTCGGTCACCGTGGGATTGAGGATCACAGCGGTCGCGCCGGGCCGTCCCTCGCGACTGTGGGCGTCCGGGGTGCGCGCGGCCGGGACGGCGCCCGCCGACGGCGGAGCGGTCACGGAGCGGTCGACGAACAGGGCGCGACCCACGATCAGCAGGGACAGGCCACCGTTGGCGAGGCCGCCCAGGACGTCCGTGGGGTGGTGCATGCCCCGGTAGAGCCGGGCGGCGCCCACGAGCAACGGCAGGAGCAGCAGCAGTCCGCCCACGATCCTGCGCCACGGCCCGCGGATCCGGGACAGCGCGAGCACCGCCAGACCCGCGTAGAGCGCGGTCGCCGCGCCGGTGTGTCCGGAGGTGTAACTGGAGGTGGGCGGCGAGGCGTCGAGGCGGTCCACCTCCGGCCGGTTCCGGTCCACCGACTCGGTGATGGCCAGGAAGACCAGCGACTGGAGCGAGACGGCGACGGCGAGGAAGATCGCTTGGCGCCACATCGGCAGACGGGGTATCAGGAGCAGGCCCAGGCAGGTCAGCAGCGTGATGGCGATCACCGTGAGGGTGTTGCCGGCCTCCGAGGCTACGGACGACAGTGTGGTGAGCGTGCCGGTGCGGACTCGTTCGAGGCCCTCGTTCACGGTGTCCTCGGCCGTCAGAGGCCACAGTCCGCGCGCGGGACCGGTGATGAGGAGACCGATGCCCACCATCAACGCCGCCTGGCAGACGGTCAGCGCGCCGATGCGTGCGGCGGTCCGGCCGGTGCCCCGGGGCAGTGGGAACGAACGGGCGGAGCCCGCGGCTTCGGTTCGGCTGCCGGGCATTCCGGCAGGTCGGTCCGGCACGGCGGTCGGCATCGGGGCTCCCAGGGGTCAGGGCAGTGCGGTCTGCTTCGGCCCGGGCCGAGTTTGCTCCCGGGTCCACCGCCGTTTGCCCCGGAACGTCACGGACAGGCCTGTCACGGCGTGGAAATGCGCGGAGGCCCCGTTTCGGGCTGATGCCCCGCGGAGGGGCGCGGATCCCGGGGAGTGGCTCGCCGCCCCTGGTGAGGCGAGCCGACCGGATCGGCCACGATGCGGAGGAGACCGCCGATCAGGATGCGGAGGATGCCCGTCGGTCGTGCTGCGGGAGAACGGTATCGACGGGTCGGAACCGCCCCAGGCGGAGCACTTGCGCGCAGCCGTACCTGGGGCGGTCGTTCCGAGCGGGCCGGAGCCCGAGCCCGTCGCCGGACCCGTCAACGGGCCCTGACGGTCGGCTCAGCCGTGGTACGTGATGTAGCCGTTGCCGTCACGGTCGTTGGCCGACTTGGTGTACGAGTGGACGTCGGCGCCGGCGCCGGACGGCTTGTACAGCTTGATGGTGTCCTTGTCGTTGTTCCAGATGAAGTTGCAGTTCTGGCGGTAGACGACGTTGTTGGTGTCCGAGTCGGTGCCGTGGCCGCCGCGGAGCTTGATGTAGTCCCCGGGCTGGAGGTAGTGGTTCGCCGGGAAGGTGAACGTGTTGCCCGTGGCGTCCTTGACGCGGTACCCCTTCAGGTTCACCGTCGCGCTGGACGAGTAGTTCTTGATCGTCAGGTACTCGCTCTTGCTGTTGCCGGTGGAGCAACTGTTGGAGTCGCTGCCGGGCGCGTCGTACTGGACGCCCTTGAACTTCAGCGCGGACGAGTACTCGGTGGCCTGCGCCGGGGCGGCGGCGATGGCGGCGAGCGTTCCGGCAGCGGCGGCGGTGACAGCCAGGGCATTGCGTATACGCATGAGGATTCCCCCCTCAGTGGTGCGGATGGAGCCCCAGGAGCATACCGAGGGTGTGACCGGTGAGTGACGGGAGCGTGCGGGAAACGTGAACGCCCTCGCCGGGTGAGCGTCCCGGGTGGGTCGCCGGGCGGGCCGGCCACCCGCCGCGGAACCCGCCCGCGCGGCCGCCGACCTGCTGTGATTTCGCCCACCTCCCCTTGTCCCGGCAAGGAAGGCATACCTAAGTTTCTGTCCCATGGCCCCACAAAATCCCCCGCTCCCCGACGGCCCCGGCGAGGCCGACGGCCCGCGCCCCGCGGGTGCCGGACCGGACGCCCCCGCGCTCGTCGACTTCACCATCGACCTCACCGCCCAGGAGGTCCTGCGGCAGGCCCAGGTCCTGTCCGCCCTCGGCTCCGACTGGGACCCGATGGAGGCACTGCGCGGAGAGGAGGCCGCGTACGCCCTTCTGTACTCCGGTCTCGACGACGAGCAGCAGCGCGTGTACGACGACCTGGTCGCGTCCGGCGTGCTTCCTCGGCGCGGAGACGGCAGTGCTGCCGCTTGACCCTCAGGCGGACGCCGGGCGCCGCGCCTGGGTGATCTGTCCGAACTGCGCCGACAGCCGTGGGTGCGCGTCGTGCGAGCAGCGGCGCTCGTGCTCCGACCACTGGCGCTATCTGCTCTCCACCACCGGCAGCCTGCTCCACCTGCAGTGCCCGGGGTGCACCCATGTCTGGGTGCACGAGACCGGATTCGGCGCCACCCGCTCCCTGTGGAGCCGGATCGCGGGCGGCCGCCCGAAGGGCTGACCGACCGGCAGGCGACGCGGGCCGGGTTTCCGGCCCTACCCGCGGGACCCCCGCTTCACGGCGGCGATATCCTCAAGGGCCCAGGCGGGTCGAACTTGTCCGATGCGCCGCTGTGGGAAGATCGCAACCCCGCACGACGGAAGTCCGGGCCCGCGCACGCCATCGCTCGTAGATTCGACGACGCTCGCGGCCCACCGGTGGATGACGGACCGGCCCGCGCGGGTAAAGAAACTATGCGCACCTGCGCGAACATCCCACTGCCGAAGGACTGCCGGTCTTGGACCTCCCACACTCCGAATCCCCTGCCGCGCGACGTCCGGGACGCACTTGGACCGTCCGCATCTCCGGCCACAGCGACCGCACCGCGTCGGTCACGTGCTCCTCTCCCTGCGCCATGCCGCCGCGGTCACGCGACCTCGCCGCGCTGCGCCGCTTCGCCGAGGCCCATGTCGGGGCGCATGCCCGCGCGGCCACCGTCCACGCGGACGCCGCCTGCGCCTGTCGGCAGACGCAGTGCGCCTCCCACGAGGACAGCCAGGTGCACTGCATGGGCAGTGTGCTGCTCGTGCTGCGCCATGATCCGGCCATTGCCCAGGTGTGGACCCTGATGGAAGTCTGCGCCGCCTGCGCGCCGTTGATGACGCACACCCGTGTCGTGGGCCGCGCCGTCCCCCGTACCCGTACTCCCGTCGTGCCGCCCGCGTCCACGGCCGCCACCGGCGCCCCGGCGAGCGCGCCCGTGGTCCCCGGGGGATTCAGTGCCCCGAGCGGGCCCGGTTTCAACAGCGCGGACGCACCCCCGGCACCGTCGCGTCGTCGCGCCGGTGGCCGTGGCCGCCCCCAGCCCCGACAGGGCCGACGGGATCAGGGCAGGTCCCGCGGCTGACCGCGGCCCATCCGGCCGACCACGGTCCACCGTGGCCGGCCACTTCCACCGACGCGGCTCGGGGCGCCGCCGGTTGTCACCGCCCGGCGGCCGACGCGATCCGGGCGCAGGGAGCCCGGGGTCGCCGTCACCCCTCGGCAGGAGTGCGATACGCGCCGGTCCGAACGACCCCGGCCGGCGCGGCCGATCCCGTGCCGGAGCGGGGTGCGAGGCTCTGATCTGGGCATTTTCCTGAACGGCACTGATTCGGTTGAGAGTTCATCATCGACTGAAAGAAGTTGCATGGCTTTGCGCAATTCTTGCAGGCGTTGCAGGGTGGCTCCGCGCGGCGGCTCGAAGGCCGCTGCTCCGCCGACATGAAGGACGCCACCATGCTCCGTGCCAGTCGTTTCGTACCCCCGCACCGGCTCCGGACGGCCCTGGGGCTGTTCGCCGCGGCTCTCGGCCTGTTGAGCGCGAGCGGCGCACCCGCCACCGCGCGGGACGGCGGCCGGGTCGCCCCTGACGACGGCTCCGTCCACGCGACTCAGGCTCCGGAATGCGTCCACTACTACAGCGACTGGCGCTACACGACCGTCGTCAACGACTGCGACACCACCGTGGACGTCACCGTCGACTACACCGACGGCCAGGCCGCCCCCTGCCGCACACTGCTTCCCCGCGCCATCGCCACCTTCGCGGGCTACGGCCCCCAGCTCAACTACGTCACGGGACTGAGCACCTGCACACCGGCGACCGTGTGAAGCCGTCACGCGGCGGGACTGTCCATGGGGCGGAGTTCGTCGGCGTACGACACGGAGACGCGGCGCATCAGTCCGTCCCCGGTGATGTCGTACTGTCCCAGGCGCCACAGCGGTGGCGAATAGGCGTGCAGGGAGACCGCGTCGTCGGTGGCGCCGGTGAGGCGGTGGATGTGGTCGGGGCCGAAGCAGAAGGACTCCCCCGCGCCGACACCGACGGACAGATGACTGCCGCCTATCCGGGGGTTGGACTCGGTCAGCGTGCCCTGGACGACCCGGACGGCGCCTGACGACACGTCGTGGTCGTGCCAGCCGGTGTCGTTCTGCCGGGTCCAGCAGAGCAGCCAGACGTCGACGAACTCGTCGCGGTGCAGGGAGGCGTAGTGGCGCTCCTGGTGGGAGAAGGCGACCTCGTCGCGCCAGAGCTCGGGCCGGGCGGCGAGATCGTCGACGAGCCGCTGGAGTTCGTGCTTGTCGAGTGTGCGGTCCGGCAGGGACGAGTACGTCACGGGGGATTCCCTTCCAGGAGTGGTCCGCCGGCCGGCTCAGGAGCGGCCGTGCAGCAGACGGGCGGGATTGACGGTGCGCAGGGCGTGGACGGCGGCGTCCGCGCCCAGGTCGGGGATGACGGGGGGTGCGTACGGGCGGTCGCTTCCGCTGACGATGACGTCGATGCCGACGGCCCGGACGAGTGCGTCCACGGCCCGCGTGCCGTAGGAGGAGGTGTCGTAGAAGACGTCGAAGTCGACCTCGCCGCGGCCGCCGCCCCGGGCCGCGAGTCGTTCGCCGTGCAAGGGGGCCAGGCCGGCGAGTGCGGCGAAGCAGACACGCAGTCCCGGATGGCGGGCGCGACCGAAGGCCCGGAACGCGAACCACGCGCCGTGCAACTGCTGTTGGTAGGGGACCAGGGCCGCCCACCAGTGCGGCGCCCGGAGCACCGGCGGAGCCGCGCCCGGATGGACGAACAGCGGCTTGTCCAGGCGCGTGAGGAGGTCCAGGAACGGGGCGCACGCGCGCAGGCCCGCCGCGTCCAGCAGCGCCGTGGCCGGTAGTTGAAGGCCCACGCAGCCCCGGCGGAGGTCGCGTTCCACCGCGCCGGGGTCCGGCTCGCTCAGGCAAGGGGAGGCCCACACGCCGAAGGGGGCCGGGAGGGCGAGCGCTCCCTCGTGGAAGGCGTTCAGCAGCGGCAGGGCCTCGGTGGGCGGCAGGTGCTCGATGCCCAGCGGGCTGGAGAGGGAGACCAGGGCGAGGTCGAGGCCGTCGGCGATGGCCAGGCGGGTGCGGGCGACGACGTCGTGGTCGGCGGCGGTCACCTCGTAGGGCGGCTCGCCCTCCAGGTGCAGCGTCCAGCCGACCAGGTGCGGCGGCGCGGTGCGCGCACGCAGCAACTCGACGAAGCCGGGCGGCCAGATGTGCTGGTGGACGTCGATGGGCACCCTGAAGTCCTTGAGGAGTCCGTGCGGTGACAGGGCGGGAGAGTCGTGGGTTAAGCGCTTCAGTGATGCGCTTAACTTAAGCGCTTAACGAGAGGCCGTGTCAAGCACGTGCCCGCGATGAGGACGCGGCCCGGTAGGCTTCCCGGCATGGTCAGGCCTCAGAAGCGCACCACCCTCAGGGAGGTGGCCGAGGCCACCGGCCTCTCCACCGCCGCTGTCTCCTACGCCCTGCGCGGCAAGCAGGTCTCCAAGGAGACCGAGGAGCGTGTACGCAAGGCCGCGGCCGAACTCGGCTACGAGGCGGACCCCATCGCCCGAGCCCTCGCCAGCGGCCGCACCAGCATGGTCGGCGTGCTCGCCGGTGACCTCCAGGACCTGTGGCAGCAGCAGCTCATGGCGGCCATCGGCCGGGAACTCCTGGCCGGCGACCGCTACGCGCTGATCCTGGACGCGGGCGGCGACCCCGACCGGGAACTCGTCCTCGCCAAACAGCTGCGGGATCAGCGCGTCGACGCGCTCGTGGTGTCTCCGGTGAACCCGGCGGCGGAGGCGTGGGCGGCGATCGCCGACGCGCTGCCGGTCGTCGCCGTGGGTGACTCCCTGAGCCGGGCGCGCACGGCCGGGCAGGTCATCTTCGACAACCGGGCCGGGATCGACGCCGTGCTGGAGTATCTCCACGGCCTCGGCCATCGCAGGGTGACCGTCCTGACCCCGACACGGCCGAGTACGCCCGACCGGCCCGCCGACGTGTATGTGCGCGAGGCGGCGGACCGGATAGGGGTGCGGGCCGAACTCGTCCCCTGCCCGCAGGAGTTGGGTGCGGCGACCGTCGTCGCACGGAAGGTCCTCGACGGGGACCGGCGCGCCACCGCCGTCTTCTGCTTCTCCGATTCCCTGGCGTACGGGGTGTACGCGGCGGCGGCGGAGGCGTCACTCGTGGTGGGGCGGGACGTCTCCGTCGTCGGATTCGACGACCACCCCGTCTCCCGCGTCCTCACTCCGCCGCTCACCACCGTCGGCTGGGGTCTGACGCAGATCGCCGCGGAGGCCGCCCGGCTGACGGCTTCCGCGATCGAAGGGAAACGGGCGCGCAGGAAGCGGATCCTGTGCGCTCCGATGATGTGCGCGCGCGGATCGGCCGTGGCTGTCTGAGGGACCGCGGTGACGCGACCAGGGCGCGTCACGGGCAGTGGTAGGCGATCCGCGTCGAGACCGTGCGCCGCTCGGGCGAGAGCAGACGCAGCTCGGCGCGTGCTCCGTACGTGCCCTTGCCCTGGAACGTCCACAACAGGTGTATCCGGGACCGTTTCTGACCGCGTGTCATGTCCTCGTGCAGGACCTTCGAGAACGTGCCGTCACTGCGGACCCAGCGGTACGAGAGGGTGCCCGCCCTGCCGTTGGTGGTGACCGTGGCCACGACGTCCGCGGTCTCGTCGCACCCGGGGGAGGACGAAACGGTGGAGACCGTGACGTCGTCCACGCCGATGGACGGATCGGAGCGGTGCCAGAGGAGAAAGGCGAGAACGGCCAGGAGCACCACGGTGGGCAGCGCGTGCCTGCGCCAGGTCCGGCGGCGTACCACGACCACCGGAGGAGGAGTCTGGGTGACACGGCGTACGGTGTCGGCGTTCACGCCGGGGCCGAAGCGCAGCAGGGTTCCCTCGACCCGGTCGGGCGGGGTGTCCTGGGCCGCGGGTCCCGACAGGGCCTCGGTCGCCGTGTTCCCGCCGAGGAGAAGGGTGTCGGGGGAGTCCGGGAGGGGGAGGGTGTCCGGCGTGTCCGGCCGCTGGATCCAGTGGCTGGCCAGCGCGGTCGCGCTGTATTCGTCGTCGGCGGAGTGGGCGCCCGGAGTGCCGGTGCGTTCGTTCATCGGAGAGCGCACCGCCGGGTGAGGAGCTGTTGCCACGCGCCGCCGTCGGCGGAGGCGGGCTGGGTCCTGGCCTGGACGCCCCAGTAGCAGCCCGTTCCCTGGAACGTGTGGTCGAGGGCGAGGGTGTACTGGGTCGATCCGCTGCGCCGGAACGTCTCGGCCGCCCCGTCCTGGGTCCCGGCCTGGCCGCTGACCTCGCCGGTGAACCACGCGACCGTCAGGGTGACCGGTCCGGGTCCGTCGGTGGTGACGGTGACCGTCGCCGCCGCGGTCGCCGTGCCCGTCTGCCGGAAACCGCTGAACGCGACGGCCTTGACGTTGACGGCGGCGCTAGGCGACGGGGATGCCGTGGTGGGCTCGGCCGTGGGCGTGGCCGGTGGTGTCGTGCCCGCGACCGTGGCGGACGCGCTCGCGGACGCCGACACGGGAGGTTCCGTGGTGGACTCGTCGCCCGAGCCCGAGGGAGTGGGCGGCGCCGACGCGGACGACGACGAGGGCGTCGGGGAGTCGGGGTCCGCCTTCGCCGTGGGCCCGTTCGGGCCGGTCGGCTGCGCGCTGGTGGTGGCGAGCGCCTGCGCGGCCTGTCGCGGCGCGCCGAAGTCCGGAGCGTGCCGGTCGATGCCGTACGTCAGGATGAGGGCCGCGACGAGCGCGGCTCCCGAGACGAGCAGCGAGCGCAGGCTCGGGCTCCAGGCCCGGAGCCAGTCCGGTGTCCTGCCGAGGACCGTGCGCGCCGTGTCCGTCGCGCGGCGCGGCACGGAGGGAGCGGAGGGAAGCAGCAGAAGGGACAGGGCCACGAGCGTCGCGAGCCGCCCCCGCCCGCGCTCCTCCCAGTCCGGCCCGTACGCGCCGCCGGCCGTGGCCTCGAGCTCCGCGACGAAGTCCTCGGCATGGGCGGGCCGTTCCTCGGGCGACTTGGCCAGGCCGCGATGGACGAGGGAGCGCACCGGCTCGGGGACCTCGTCGGCGGGAATGGCCCCGTCCACGTGCTGGAGGGCGAGTTCGGCCAGGTTCTCGCCCGTATAGGGCTTGCGCCCGGTCAGGCACTCGAAGAACGTAGCGGTCGCGGCGTACACGTCGGCGGCCGGGGAGGCCGGGGCGCCGGTCCACTGCTCGGGAGCCATGTACGACGGGGTGCCCGCGATGCCCGCCGTGGTGCCGTCGGTGGCGGCGATCCCGAAGTCGACCAGCTTCGAGGTGCCGTCGGGGCGGACGAGGACGTTCTCCGGCTTGTAGTCGCGGTGGACCACGCCGAGGCGGTGGGCGTCGGCGAGGCCGAGCAGTGAGCCCTTGAGAAGGACGAGAGCGGCTTCCGGGGCCAGGGGCGCGTCCTTGGCGAGCAGAGCCCGCAGGCAGACGCCGTCCACCAGCTCCATCACGATGGCCGCGCCCTCCGGCCCCTCCACGTACTCGTACAGACCGGCCACGTGCTCGCTCCGCAGACCGCCGAGCAGCCGGGCCTCCGCGCGGAACTCCCGCACGAAGCCCGGACGGGTGCGCAGCGACTCACTGAGGTATTTGACCGCGACCGGAAGGCCGGTCTGCTCGTGAACGGCCAGCGCGACGCGTCCGCTCGCCCCCGAACCGAGCTCGCGGGACTCGGTGTAGCCCGGTACCGCCCAAGTGTTCATGACCCATCTCCCCAAGACGTGGGGCGCATGAGGCATTCCGATCCCCTCGCGCTCCCAGCCGTGTGCTGTGAGACACGATTCCGGCCACTTCGGTTGCAGGGCGCGGGAGAGCGTTCCGCCCGACCCTCGGCAGCCCCTTCACACGACCCGCGGTCGCGGGCCCTCTTCCCCATCGCCGTACCGCCTTCGCGCCTGACCCAGTTCGGCGACGTCCTCGGCGCTCAGCTCGAGCCCTCCGGCAGCGATGTTCTCCTCCAGGTGGGCCAGGGAGCCAGTGCCGGGGATGAGGAGGATGTTGGGTGACCGGGCCAGCAGCCAGGCCAGGGCGACCTGAGGCACGGTCGCCGCGTGGCGGGCGGCGACGGAGTCCAGGTGCTCGGCGGTGATCGGCTGGAAGCCGCCGACCGGGAAGAACGGGACGTAGGCGATGCCGGCCTCCGCGCAGGCGTCGACAAGGGGGTCGTCATCGCGCCGGGACAGGTTGTAGAGGTTCTGGACGCAGGCGATCGGCGCGATCTTGCGGGCCTCGGCGAACTCGTCGATGGTGACGTTGGAGATGCCCAGATGCCGGATCAGGCCCTCGTCGCGCAGTGCCAGCAGGGCTTCCAGGGGCTCGGCCAGGGACGGCGTCGCGGTCCGGTCGAGATCGCCCAGCCGGAGATTCACCACGTCCAGCCGGTCCAGGCCGAGCGAGCGGAGGTTCGCCTCGACGCCCCGGCGCAGGTTGTCGGCGGTGAGACCCGTCTTCTCCGCCGCAGGCAGGCCGATGTCGGAACCCTCGACCAGCGCGCCCACCTTGGTCACGATCACCAGGTCGTCCGGGTACGGGTGCAGGGCCTCCCGGATCAGCTCGTTCGCCGACACCCCGTCACGCGCGTAGTAGTACGAGGTGTCGATGTGGTTCACCCCGAGTTCCACGGCACGGCGCAGAATGCCCAGTGCGCTCTCCCGGTCCGGCCGGTCGCCCCTCGGCCAACCGGTCAGCTTCATCGTGCCGTACCCGATGCGTGCGACACCCAAGTCGCCGCCCATGGCCCATCGTTCAGTCATCACGGCGAACACCCTAGGCAGATTTCGTCCTGATGCGCCGATCATTGATCCGGGAGCAGGGCCGGCCGCGCGGTGATTCGGTCACGATGTCCGCTCCTGGGAGTGCAGGCCGCGGGCGGTGAGGCGCTGCCCGTCGGTGTCGGTGACGAGGAGGTTCCAGGCCGTTTCCGCACCGTCGTCGCCGTCCCACCAGAGCACGAAGTCGCGGGCCAGGCGGCGCACGCCGGGACTGTCGGCTCCAGCGGTGTAGGTGGTGGTGAGCTCGACGTCGTACTCGCCGGCGTCGAGGTGGACCAGCGTGACCCGGGTGAGATGGCGGGCGGAGTCGGCGGCCCCGTGCTCGCGCGCCCAGCTCCCGAAGCGGTGCAGCAGGTCCGCGTCCGGTTCGCGCCGGGTGACGGGGCCGCTCGGCGGGTGGGGGGCGCTGGTTCCGTTGCCCTGCTTGCAGCCCAGGACCCAGGCTCCCCGGTCGAGGTCCACCACCGCCGTGGGCTTCGCGGTGAGGGAGCGGCGGACGCACCCGCCGTTCACCTCCCGTACCGCGCTGCCCTTGCCGCCTTCCTCGAACAGCCGTCTGCCCACGGTGAATCCCGCGTCGTACGCCTGCCGGTGTCCGGGCGCGGACACGGACGGCCGGTCGCTCCCGTCGGACGGCGCCGCCTGCGGCCGGGCGGAGTCGCCCGTGGAACCGCACGCGGACGCGGCCAGACACGCTCCTACGACGAGACCGAGCGCGCGGGCCCGCCCGATGGAGCCGATGAAGGGGTGAGGTGTCGTCGCCATACCGGGTCAGATGCCTTTTCCGTACCTCGGGTTGCTCGGCCGTGCCCCAGGGATCTATGTCGCACAAAGATTCGGCATATCAGGTCTTCTTTGGCTACGGTCGGTGGCTTGCACAAGATCCGGATCACTGACCACGGTTCGGAATGACCAGATGGAGGGGGAAATGAGGCTGAGACACAGCCTTGTCACCATCACCGCGGTGACCGCCGCGATCACCTTGTCCGGACTCACCGTGTCCGCGCCCGCATGGGCCGGTCCGACACCCGGCACCGCGTCCGGCGGAACCGCATCGCCCACCGGTTCGTCCACATCGCCGACCTGGACTCCCAGCACGACGTCCGGGCCGTCACCGTCGAACACCATCACCGGCCCTGCCGCCCCGTCCGTCCCCGCGCAGCCGGGCGTGACCGGCTCGGCGACCGGGAGCCCCTCGCCCACGCCCACCGGCCTGCCCACGAGCGGTGGCCCGGACGACGGTTCCGAACCGCTGTCCGAGCTCGAGAAGTACTGGACGCCCGAGCGCATGGCCGAGGCACTGCCGGTCCACGAGGACCAGGTCCGCGAGGCCGGGCTGTCCGCCGCGCAGCGCAGGAAGCTGCTGCGGTCGCCGTCGCACACGTTCGAGGGCGTCAAGGAAGTCGGTACGTTCTACTGGGACGAGCGCCGGGACGGCGAGCTGTACCACCGCTACTGCGCCGGCACCGTCGTGCCGTCGCCCGGCAAGGACATGGTCCTCACGGCGGCGCACTGCTTCGACAGCCAGGACCAGCACATGAAGCAGGTCTTCGTGCCGAAGCACAGCAAGAACCACCCGGCCCCGTACGGGCTGTTCCCCATCAAGGTCGGGCAGATCTACGCCGACCCGCGCTATCTGCGCCGCGGCGGTGACCACGACAACACCGACCTGGACTTCGCCATCCTCAAGACCGAGCCCCGGTCCGACGGCAAGAAGCTCCAGGACGTCGTCGGCGCGATCCCGATCGGCTACGGCACCGGCTTCGACCACCCCAGGACCCGGGTGATCGGCTACCCGTACCTGGACAACGGCGACCCTCATTACCACCCGAAGCAGGACCCGCTCGACTGCACCTCGCCGATGAAGAAGTTCACCACCGCGGACGAGGGCGGCTGGAAGGGCGGCACGTTCTCGCAGATCGACTGCGACGGCTATGTGTCCGGCACGTCCGGCGGACCGTTCATCATCGGCGGGGACGATCCGAAGGTCGTCGGGGTGACCGGCGGCTGGCAGACGGGCGGGCACAGCGCCGACACCTCGTACTCCTCGTACTTCGACAGCGATGTGAAGCGGATCTACGACGCCGCGGTGGACGGCCGCCGGCCGACGCCGATCGTCCTGCCGGCCGCGTCCACCTGGAAGCACGCCAAGGACATCGCCTCCGGCTACTTCGCGTTGAACGGGCCGGTCTCCGAGGACCACATGGACATGTTCGTCCTGTGGTCCGACGGTGAGCTGACCATCTACCGGGGCGCCGGCAAGGGGCTGAACTACTTCGACAAGGAGATCCGCGTCCAAGGGCCGAACAAGCTCTGGGCCGACCACGCCGTTCAGGTCGTCGCGGGCGACTTCACCGGAGACAACGGCTCCGACGTGATGGTCCGCTGGTCCGACGGCGAACTCACCCTGTATCCCTCGGTGGACGAGAGGGGCTTCCACGGTGAGAAGCAGCTGATGCCGCCGAACGACACATGGAAGCATGCCGAGGCCCTGACCGCGGGACGCTACGGCGGCAACAAGTGGCAGGACGACCTGGTGGTCCGCTGGTCGGACGGTGAGCTGACGATCTATCAGAACACCGGAACGAGCCTGGGCAAGGAGATCAAGGTCGTCAACCCGAACAAGCTGTGGAAGCACGCGGTGGAGATCGGTTCGGGCGACTACACCAAGAACGACACCTGGGACCTGGTGGTGCGCTGGTCCGACGGCGAGGTCACCTGCTATGACGACTTCACCGGTACGGGTGACAGCTGGGGCGAGCACCAGTGGAAGGCGCCGAACGACCTGTGGGAGCACGCCATGCTCGTCACCGGCGGCGACTTCAGCGACAACCCGTGGCCGGACGACACTCTCGTCCGCTGGTCCGACGGTGAACTGAGTCTGTACACCGAGGGCAACGCGTCGGGCATCGGCGCCGAGCATCCGCTCGTCGCACCCTGACACCCGTACGGCTCGCGCGGGCCCCGGAGCCGCCATGGTTCCGGGGCCCGCTCCCGGGGGTGGAACCTCCGCGGGGGTGCCCGGTGCGGCGAGGAGAGTGGTGGCGCACCCGGGCGTACGCCGCTCGGCACACGGCACACGGCACACGGCACACGGCACACGGCGCGCGACCCACCGGTGCTCGCCACACGTCAGCCGTGCCCGTGCGTCGTTCGGGGACAAGCGGGGGTGCGCGGGAGACGCTGCTCCTGAGCGATCGACCGGAAGCGCGGCCAGGCGCCGACGCGCCCCGGCCCACCTGACCGTCGCAGCCCCGCACGAAGGAGTCCCCATGACCGAGTCAGCGTCGACCTCGGCAGCCGACGACGCGTACCGCTTCGACGATCTGCGTGCCATGTTCATCAACTGCACCCTCAAGCCGTCGCCCCAGCGGAGCAACACCCAGGGACTGGTCGACAAGAGCAGGGCGATCATGGAGGGGCAGGGAGTCACGACCGAGGTCGTACGCGCCGTCGACCACGACATCGCACCGGGCGTCTACCCGGACATGACCGAACACGGCTTCGCCACGGACGCCTGGCCGGCCCTTCAGGAGCGGGTGATGACCGCCGACATCCTGGTGATCGCCGGGCCGATCTGGCTCGGTGACAACAGCTCGGTCACCAAGCAGGTCGTCGAACGGCTCTACGGCGGTTCGGGACTGCTCAACTCCGCCGGTCAGTACGCTTATTACGGGCGCGTCGGCGGCTGTCTGATCACCGGCAACGAGGACGGCGTGAAGCACTGCGCGATGAACATCCTCTACAGCCTCCAGCACCTCGGCTACACCATCCCGCCGCAGGCCGACGCCGGCTGGATCGGCCCGGCGGGACCCGGTCCGTCGTACCTCGACACCGGCTCGGGCGGCCCCGAGAACGACTTCACCAACCGCAACACCACCTTCATGACCTGGAACCTGATGCATGTGGCGGCCCTGTTGAAGCGGGCGGACGGCATCCCGGCCCACGGCAATCAGCGTTCGGAGTGGGACGCGGGCTGCCGTCTCGACGCGCCGAACCCCGACTATCGCTGAGTCACAGACTCCGCGCGGGCCAGTCCAGCAGCCGGGCGCCGATGACCGCGGTCTGCAGTGTGTAGCGGTGCGTGGGGTCGGCCGGGTCGGCCCCGGTGAGCTGATGGATGCGTTCGAGGCGGTACGTCAGCGCGCGCACGCTCAAGGAGAGGCGGCGGGCCGCCGCGGCGGCGACGCAGCCGGTGTCGAAATACGCGGTGAGGGTGTCCAGGAGCGGCTGGGCGCCGCCGCGGGCGCCGGTGAGCGGCCCGAGCGCGGCGAGGACCAGGTCGGCCATCGCCTGGCGGTCCCGGGTGAGGACCGGGTAGACGAGCAGGTCGGCGGCGCGCAGCACGGGAGCGTCCAGGCCGAGCCGCTGGGCGAGTTCGAGGGTGTTCAGCGCCTCCTCGTACGACTGCACGACGCCGCCGGGGCCGGGCTGGGGCCGGCCGATGGCCACGCGTCCACCGTCGGTCGCCGCGTGCGCCTGCGTGGCGAAGTGCGTGAGGACGTCCTTCTGGTCGCCGGGCGCGATGCACACCATCCGGCCGTCCTTCGTGGTGAGCAGGATGCTGCGGTCACCGAAGCGGGCGATGAGCGACTGTTCCACCCGGCGGGGAGCGGGCGCCGACTCGTCGTAGGCCTTCGGGCCCTCCGCGACGGCGACGGCGTACGCGTGGGAGAGCCGCAGGCCGAAGCGTTCCGCGCGCTCGGCGAGGCGGCCCAGGTCGCTGCGTCCGTAGAGGAGGTCGTCGATGAACTCGCGGCGCGCCGCCTCCTCCTTGCGTACGGCGAGCAGCTGCGCCCGCCCGAACCCCTCGGCGAAGGCGTCGATGACCTGCTGGATCGCGGCGAGCGTGCTGTCGGCGGAATGCGGTGAGGCGGGCCAGGCCGGCCAGGCGGCGCGGGCGGCGGAGAGATGGGCGCTGACGAGCGCGGGCAGACCATGACCGGCGTCGGCAGCGCGTTCGCCCAGGGTCCGCCGCGACTCGACCTCGTCCCGGGTGAGGCGTCGGCCGGTGACGGAGACATCGGCCAGTATCCGGGCATAGCCCTCCAGATACTGCTCGGTCGTCGCCCGTTCCATCACAGCGTCCCCCGGTTTCTTGACGGCCCGGTGACGACTTCTGGCGCTGACCGGCACGCAGAGCCTAGGCAACATTGCCGGAAACCGGCAATGCGCGGGTGACGCGGTGTCATGCACGATGTCCGCTGGGGAGCACGGCGGATGGTTCCGTGCCGGACACCGGCAGAGTCGGCGGTGTCCGGCACCCGGGCCCGGAAAGGACGCCCGGCGATGTCGGCGTCCGCCCGGCCGAGGCATCGGGTCAGGGGGCGGGCCAGTTCCGCAACAGGGTGTCGAGGGCGTCCAGGACGCGGGTCCAGCTTTCCTGCGAGTCGGGTGCGCTGTGGCTGAATCCTCCGCCCGTCTCCAGGCTCACATAGCCGTGGAACACGCTGCCCAGCATCCGGACGGCATGGGTCTGGTCCGGTTCCTCCAGGTCGTAGCCCCGCAGGATCGCCCGCATCATCTGCGCGTGCTTGACGCCGGCGCTCGCGGCCGCCGTCTCGGCGTCGAGCCTCAGTTGCGCCGCGGCGTAGCGGCCGGGGTGCTCCCTGGCGTAGTCGCGGTAGACGTTCGCGAAGGCGGTCAGGGCGTCCTTGCCGGCCCGCCCGGCCAGCGCGGCGGCCCCCCTCTCGGCGAGCTCGTCCAGGGCGAGCAGGGCGATCCGGGTCTTGAGGTCCTGGGAGCTCTTCAGGTGCGAGTAGAGACTCGCGACCTTGACATCGAACCGTCTGGCCAGCGCCGAGACGGTCACCTGATCGAAGCCGACCTCGTCGGCCAGCTCCGCGCCCGCCCGCGTCAGGCGCTCGGCGTTCAGTCCCGCGCGAACCATGTCCTTCCTCTCTCTTGGCGTAACTGATTATGCATTTGCCTAATACTTTTAGGCAAATTACCGTGAGCTATATGAAGCCGTTGACCGAGCAAGAGATCCGTACCGCGTTCGTGAACTGCACCAAGGGCGAGGCGAAGCGCCTCTCCGTCCCGCGCGACCTGGCCGACCTGCCCTGGGACGACCTGGACTACCTGGGCTGGCGAGACCCCCAGTCACCCGAACGCGCCTACATAGTGGCCGAGCTGGAGGGCGGACCGAAGGGCCTCGTGCTGCGCTGCACCGGCTCGATCGCGGGGCAGATGCGGCGCAGCATGTGCTCCATGTGTGTGACCACCCACACCGGCGGCGTCTCCCTCATGGTCGCGCCCAAGGCGGGGAAGGCCGGACAGCAGGGCAACTCGGTCGGCGCCTACATCTGCAGCGACCTGGCCTGCTCGCTGTACGTGAGGGGAAGGAAGGACGCGGGTGCAGGAGGGCGGTTCCACGAGTCGCTGACCCTGGAGGAGAAGATCCAGCGGACCGTGGCGAACCTGGCGGCGTTGGTCGCCAAGGTGACGGCCTGAGCGACCGTCCGGATGCCGGGGGGCACGAAATCCGAGGTCACGGCATCGGCATGCCGAAGCCGGATCCCGGTGCGGCCCCGGAGTGAGGGCCGCGGACCGGGAGCCTCGCACCCATGGACCCGTCGGGAGCCCGGTGGCCGGGCGCCCCGATGACGACGAGACCGGCACGCGTGGCGCGCGCCGCCGCGGCGAGCACCAGGGGTCCGGACGGCTGTTGCCGCCTCACACCCTCATGTCGTACGGGCCGCCCGGATGCGACAGGAGGCCTGAGCCCGAGTTCGGGAGTGGGCACATCAAGGTGTCGGTGCGGAGCCGCGCATGACTTGCCGACGGCCGTCATGAGCGCGGTCCCGTCCCGTCGACGTGGTGGGCATGGATGCCCAAGTCAGGTGCTGTGCACCGGAGTTGACCGGGTTCAGTTGCTGTCGGTCTTCGTCGGCTGTTCCGCGCTCGGCGCGGGCGCCGTCGGCTCCGGAGCGTCGGTGGTCGTGTAGAACACGGAGCTGCCCTGCTTGGCGCGATGGGCGTGGCTCTTGGCCACGAGGTTCTCGAGCGTGGTCCGGACGACGTTGGTCTGGATGCGGCGGTCGGGGTGGGTCTCGCCGAGCGCCGTGGACACCTCCGCGGCGGAGCGCGGTTCGCTCTGTTCCGTGAGGTAGCGGCGGATGAGCTCGATGAGGGTGGGCTGAGCCGATGTGTCCTTGACCGCGGGCTTCTTGGCGGCGGGCGCCCCGGCGGGCGTGTCCTTCACGGTGCCGGGCTTCTTCGTCCGCGTTCGCTTGCCGTCCGCGACCTTGACAGACTTGGCGGACTTGGCGGGAGTCTTCTGCTGGGGGACCGAGGGCACTGTGGTGGGCTCGGGTCCGGCCTCGGTGAGAGCGCTCGTGGCGCCCAGCGCCTGGTGCAGGTTGGTGAGGACGGCGTGGTCCTGACGCAGGGCGGTCAACTGCTCCTGCAGCGCGTCGATCTCCGTGCCGATGCGCTCCTGTTCCTTGGTGTTGCGCTCGAGGTCGCCGACCACTTGGGCGGTGTAGTGCGAAGTCAGTTCGGTGGGAGTCTTGGTGTCGGGCACGATGGAGACCTCTCTTCGGTGCGTGGCCGCCGCATGAACACACCATGAAGCTGCCGGAGGGCGGGGCTTGTTCCCGTTGACCGGGCTGCAGGGATGGGCAGGCGCACTTGATGCGTATGCCCCGGCTTACAGATAGTACGGACAGTGTTGGCCTGTTGTTCCCTTCGCGTGATGGTTCGCCCCAAAGGGGAACGCGAGTTGTGGTGCGAAGTTCACTCCCGAGGTGTCTTCCGGGCTCCGCAGCGTCTCACCGATGGGGCGTCCGTCCAGCAGCGTCCATCAAGTCTCCACGGAGTGTCGCCGCGATCTGCCGGGCCTGCTGGCGGCTGTGCCGACTGTGTGGGCGGCTTGCGGGTACAGGGCCAGTACGAGAGCGGCACTGTTGAGTGAAACGGGAGCGAGGTCGGGCGATGGCGGTCAAGGCGATGGGCTGGGCACATTCGTTCCCGGTCTCCGGGGGTGTGAGCGCCGGGCGGCGCTGGACCCGGGGGCACCTGGAGTCCCTTCCGTGGACGGCCGACGAACCCGAGACGGTGGACGCTGTCGTGTTGACGGTGTCCGAACTCCTCACCAACGCCCATGTCCACGCTCGCAGCGACGCGCATCTTATTCTCACCTGGGACGGCGACTGCCTTCACGTGAGTGTCCACGACGAGGACTCCACCCTGCCGCTCCAGCGTGATCCGGAGCCGGGCGCGGTGTCCGGCCGGGGGGTCGGCATCGTGCGGATGCTCGCCGACGAGTGGGCCATGAAGTGCCAGCGCCATGGGAAGACGATCACCGCGTGCTTCCGCCCGACCGGCACCCGGCAGCGCGGGGCCGACTGAGCATCGGCCCCGCACTCGCTTCCCCGTGACGCGATGTCTCTCAGCCGTGCCGAACGGCGGAGAAGCTGTGGGTGCCCGCGCGCAGGCCGGAGACCGTGATCCGGCTGTCGGTGACCCGAACACCGCGGTCGGACGCCCGGCGGCCGTCCCAGAGAACGCGCCCGCCCCTTCGCACCGTCACATCATGACTGTCCATGGGGAACACGACCGCGCCTCGGGTTCCCGCAGGCACCCGCACGGTCAACTCGAAGGCCTTCGCGGAGTTCTCCCACTGGACCACCAACGCGCCTTGCGGTGTGGGCAGTTGTCCTTGAGCCCAGGCGATGCCGCCGGGATGCGGACGCACTTCCCATGTGGCGTAGCCGGGGGATGTCGGCAGGGCGCCGAGCAGTTGATGTGTCAACGCCGGGAGAACGCCGGTGGACCAGCCGTGCGCCATGCTGGTGTAGGCGCCCTCGTACAAGGACCCGCCGGGACCGATGCCCTCCCAGTGCGTGATGCCGGGATCGTGGCTGTCCATCCAGCCGTAGGTGCGCCGGATCTGGTCGACCGCGGATTCCGCCCGCCCCGTCTCGAAGCGTGCCACGATCTCGGGGTACGAGGTGAAGGCGTACACGCGCTGGGAGGCATCGCCGAAGATGGTGTCGTTGTCCATGAACGCGTTGCCGTACGGCCGTCGTGTGGTGGCGTCCAGATGGGCGAGGGCCGAGGCGGCGCGCTCGCTACCGGCGACACCCGAGGTGATGGCGATCGCGTTGCCGTCCTGCGCGTGTCTGACCGGTCCCGTCGCCGAGTCGAGATAGGCGCCGACCGTCTCGTCCCACAGATGCGTGTTGATCGCGTCCTTCACCGATCCGGCCCGCCGGCTCCAGCGCTCCGCGTCACCCTCATGGCCGAGCCAACGCGCCAGCCGGGCCGCGTCGTCGAGTGCCTGGACATAGTTGGCGTTGTAGTAGGTGATGCGTCCGGTGCGGTCCAGGAAGGCGTAATCGCCGTATCCGTCCGTGCCGTTGAGCCCCTTGCTGAGCAGACCGGCGCTGTCGGTGACACTCGGATACCAGGTGTCGAGCACCTTCAGCAGGTTCGGGTAGTAGCGGCTCGCGTAGGAGCGGTCTCCCGTGTAGAGCACGTAGTCCCAACTGCAGGTGACCCACCACAGCGGATAGTCGAACAGGGGCAGGGTGTAGCCGGCGATGGATGCCGGTGGGATCCATCCGTCGGCACGCTGATGGTCCGCCAGGTCGGCCAGGACGTTGCGTGCGGCCGCGGCCGTGTCGTCATGTGTCAGATAGAGGGTCCGCGCCGACACGGCGAGGTCACCGACATAGGGGTCCCGGTCGCGCTTGGGGCCGTCGTGCAGCACCAGCTTGCCCTCGAGCGAGGGACTCCAGGCGTTGCGCGGGTCGACGTCGTCCTGACGGAAGGTGTCCGTGACCAGCTCGTTGGTGTACGAGGCTCCGTACCAGTAGCGGTTGAGGTCGTCGTCGGAGCACAGGAACCATCCCCGGTAGGTGCTCGGCGTGCCCAGATAGGCGCTGAAGTCGAGGCCGACGGAGTCGATCTCGACCGTTCCCCACGGCTGCGCGGCGGGCGCGTCGCTCGCCAGGGCGTCGAGCGTGATCTTGAGATAGCGGAAGCCGTGCAGTCCGTCCGCGTAGACCTTGTCGCCTGCCTGAAAACCCTTGCGGTCGGTCCACTCCGCGCCCGCGGCCGGTACCGCGAACTGGTCGGTTCCCTGGCCCGCACCGCCGGACTGGTCGGAGCGCGTGAAGTCGGAGCGCTCGGTCAGGAACTGCCTGGTCTCGGAGAACGCGAGCCGCACACCGGGGGAGTTGTCGGACGCGGAGGTGAAGCGGATGCGCGGGAATCCCACGACGACCTTGCCGAAGTCCACCGTGACACTCGGTGCCGCCACCGGCGCGACGGGCTCCGGCCACACCTCGTTGACCCGGGTGAAGGCCCCGCGCGAAGTGTCCTGGACGCCCGTCACCGTGATGCGGACCTTGGTGGTGGACACCTTGGCCGTGAACGGCACCGCCCGCTGGATGACATCGTTGTCCTCGACCGTGGCGGCCGTCTGCCAGGCGCCGTCCCGCCACACGTCGACCACGAAGTCGGTGGGGACGCCGTCGCTGTTGGAGACGAGCGTGATGCCCGACAGCTCCCGCGACGAGGGCAGGGTGATGGTGAGGGTGTCGGGGAACGCGCCCAGCGTGTCGTCGTTCCAGAACGACCCCGGGTCGCCGTCGACGGCGTTCCTGGCGTCGTAGGTGCGCGGCTGTCCGTCGTTGCCGTTGTTGCCCGCATGCGCCGAGGAGGCCTCGGCCACGGTGCCTTCGGGCCAGCGCGGGGCCGGCACGGGCTCGGGGCGCCGCAGGACGGTCCGGGGGCCGCCGGACTTCAACAGGCCCTCGGGTTTGCGGACATCCCCGGTGGAACCGAGGACGCGCACGGGCCGCACCGCGCGGGAGGCCGGAGCCTGCACATAGTGCTGCCAGTTCCTTCCGGAGCGGGGCGCTGCCGACGGTGCCGTACCGGCCGATCCCTCGGCGGCGGACGCGGTCCCCGCGGCGGGGAGGCCCGCGGCGGACAGGGCCAGGGCGCCGGCCCCGGCGGCGACGACCGCTCGCCGGGGGAGACCGGACCGCGGGGCGTTCTCAGGTGTGCTGTTCAACGGCATGGTGCCTCGTTCCTCAAGTGATTGAAACGATTCAATCCGGGTGGGCGAGGTGACGCTATCTCAGGACGTCGGCGGCGTACAGACATTGCGCCGGGCGCACCCGCGCGGATCGATGGTCTCCGGCCCGAAACGGAGCCGGCCGGCACCGGCTGCGGGGCCGGGGCTCCGTCCGACCGGAAAGCGACCCCGGCGATCCGATCGGTCCGGCGAACCCCTCGGTGATCACCGCCCTAAGCCGGCGGCATGTCAGCCCAGCACCCCACCTACAGGCACGTCGACGGCGAGCGGATACCCGGCACCACGCGGCACGCCTTCATCCGGAACGGCAGCGACTACTACCTCACCGATCTGATCGTCTACGCCGACGGCCTGATCGACTGCTGGGGACTCGTCGGCATGGCCGAATTCGAGGAGAAGCTCCGCTCCGGGTGGGTCGCCACTGCGCTCGAACAGGGCACCAGGGCCTCGATTCATCACGTCGCCTCATGGAAGTTCGACGAACCGAAGTCGTGGGTCACTCCGGAGATGCTCCTCGGCGAGGTCCGGGACACCATCGACGAGCTGAACGGTCGCCCCGACTCGACCGGGCGATGCCGGGAGGCGGCCGACGCCCATCTCGCCGACCCGACCGAAGAGCGCAGGCGGCACCTGCTCGACGCCTACCTGGCGATCCCCGAGCACCTGCGCCACTACGCGTTGGGCGACATGGACAGCAAGGACTGGCCTCTTCAAGTGCTGGCGGCCGGCGTCGGCGGCCGGATGCCGCGCGGCGACGAGACCGTCACCGAGAAGATGCACGCCTCGGCGCTCGCCTACTTCGCCCGGCATGCTGAACTCCGCACCGAACACGAGGCAAGGACCGAGATCTTCGGACCTGCCGAGCCGGTTTCCCCCGCCGTCAGGCTCGCGCACACGGTCTTCCCGGAAGGCCGGCCGGACGACCCCGGCCTGCTCGCGCTGCGCAACGAGTACCCGTGCCCCGTCCAGGTGGGAGGCGTCGTGTATCCCGACGTCGAGCGCGCCTACCTGGCCCTGTCCACCGACGACGAGACCGGGCAGCAGGCCGTGCTCGCCGCCGGGAACAACTACGCGGCCAGGCGGGTGGCCGAGACGGCTCACCGGCGCCAAGGCTGGGAACAGGCTCGACTGGCCGTGATGGCGCAGCTGATGCGGGCCAAGTACGCCCAGCATCCCGCGCTCGCCGAGGTCCTGCTCAGCACGCGGGACGCCAAGATCCTCTACTCCGGCGCCGCATCGTTCCACTGGGGCGAGGGCGGGCAGCGCGGACGGAACTGGACCGGACGGCTCCTGGAACTGATCCGCGGCGAACTCGCCGCCGAAGCGGCCGGCATCGGGCCGACCCGGACCGCCTGACCCTTCGAAGGCCCTTCGCCGTGCCCTACCCCGGAGCCGCCGCCATGCGTACGCGGTCGCTTTCCCGGCCGGAGAGGAACGACGACAGCTCCTGGCCCTGTTCGGCGACGGCGGACCGTTCGGCTCGGGACAAGGAGCGCAGCGGAGTGACGACCACGGTGTCCGCCTCGGCCTTCCAGGTCGCGGTGACGCGGCCGTCGAGCAGCACCACGCGCTCGCCGGCGACCGAGAGCCCCCGATGGGCGGTGTCGACGATCCGGCCGCGGTCCTGGTAGCCGAGGATCGCGTTGTCGAACGCGGGAAGGAACCGCACCGGGGCCGGGGTGTCGGGATCGGGGCGTGGCGCGTCGGGGAGGTCCAGCAGTTCCCGGCCCGCCTCGTCGCGGAAGGTCACCAGTTCCTCCCGTACGGCGGCCACCGCGGCCGGCAGCCCGGCGAGGCCGCACCAGGCGCGCAGGTCGGAGGACGTGGCGGGACCGAAAGCGGCCAGATACCGCCGGACCAGGGCCTGGCCGACCGGGTCGGAGCCGTCGGGGGCGGGCGGGTCCACGTCCCGGCCCAGCCAGGAGGAGAGGAGCACGTTGCGCACGCCCGCCTTGGTGCGCCACAGTCCGCGGGGTGGTGTCTGCGCGACCGGTACGAGCGCGGCGACCAGCATTTCGCCGAGGGCCCGCCGTCCTGGCGCGGGCCAGCGTGTGGCCAGTACGCGCACCATGTCGGCCGCCGAGCGGGCCTCGCCGTCGGCCATCAACGCCCTTCCCGCCGCGGCCAGTTCGTCGAGATCGACCCCGGCGAGCTCGCCGCGGTAGGTCCCGAGCACCTTCTGGCGCAGCATGGCGTCGTGGCGGGCCCTCCAGCCACGGACGTCGTCGGCGGCGACGAGGTGCACCGTGCGACGCATGAGGTGGGTCCGCACCACGCCGCGCCGGATCAGCAGGTCGTCCAGGACCGCCGGGTCGAACGCGCGCAGCCGCGACCAGAGTCCGACGAAGGGTTCCTGCGGCTCCTGGGCCTGCAGGCCGCACAGGTGCGCGACGGCGTCGAGGACCGGAACGTCCGCGCGGTCGAGCAGCAGCTGACGGGCGAGCGTCGCCCGGTTCAGCGCCCGTTCGCCGAGAACGGTCATCGTGTCACCGCGCGGCGCTCGTCACGGGTGCGCGACTCTCCGGAGGGGCGTCCGGAGGGGCGAGTCCCCGGGGCGGGCAGACCGGCCCTCGGCGCGGCCGTCGAGCCCCGCCGGAGACGGCTGCCGGCGTGGTCGGCCCGCTCTCCATCGGGTGGTGAGGGAGATGCGGTCGGGGTGGTCACGGTGATCGGGTCCTTCCGGTCGGTCGGGCTGTCCGGTGCGAGATCACCGTCGCAGGGATGGAGGTCAGGATGTGTCCGCTACCCGGGGCAGGACCGGAGCCGTGCCGGAGCTCTCGAGCCATGAGTGCCGGCGCGAGTCGGAACCCGCCCGCGCGACGCCCCGGACGGCACACTCGCCGGGCGCGGCCGTGGCGCTCCCCCTATGTTGAGTTGGTGAGTCGCTCCAGCGTGCCCCCTGAGCGCGGGGATCGTGCGGACCCGCCGGCAGGCCAACGAACCGACTACGCGGGCGCCATCTACGGCTCGATCCTGGCCGCGTCCGTGGTGGCCACCGCCGGAGCGGGAGGGGAGTACCCACGGCTCGAGGCGGTCGTGCTGCTGGTGATCACCGGCCTGGTCTTCTGGGCGACCCACGTCTACGCACAGCTCGCGGGGGAGCGCATCGTCGGTCAGTCCTGGTCCTGGCGGGAGATCCGCCGGATCGGCGCGCACGAGTGGTCCATCGTCGAGGCCGCCACGCTTCCCGCTGCCGCCGTGGCCCTCAGCGCCGTGTTCGACATGAGTGTGAACACGGGCCTGTGGATCGCCCTGGGCATCGCGGTGGCCCAGCAGGTCATATGGGCGTGCCTCGGAGCCGCCCGTGCGGGCGCCTCCCGCGGCCTGATCATCGCCGAGGGCTTCGTGAACCTGGCTCTCGGACTGATCATCGTGGCCGCCAAGGTCGTCCTCAAGCACTGACGGCATGGCCGCGCGGCTGCATCGCCGCGAACCCCGTGGTCGTGCGGGGCACAGCGTGGTGTGGGGCGCGACCGGCCGTGCGGGGCGGGCTCCACAGGGAGCGCGACCGGCCCCGCTCGCCGCCCTCGGCCTCGGGTGGCGGTGCGGGAGCGCGGCCGTACGTGTGGTCGTTCGGGTGGTCGGGTGGCCGGGAGTGCCCATGGACGAGCGCCCCCGAGTCCGGATGACTCGTTAGCCTGGAACGGAGGGGGCTCGGGCGACGGCCCAGAGGAGGCCGGTATGGCTGATGTGACTCCGGTGCCAAGCGCGTACGACGAGGCCCATGGTGTGCCCGGCGGTCCACGCGGCGCAGACACTCCCCGCTATCTGCCCATCGCCGACCACGGTCTGATCGGCGACCTGCGCAGCGCGGCTCTGGTCGGCACGGACGGCACCATCGACTGGTACTGCTGCCCGCGCTTCGACGCGCCCAGCGTCTTCGCCTCGATCCTGGACGCCGACCGCGGTGGCTGCTTCGAACTGGCCGCCGACGTCCCGGCGCGTACCAAACAGTTCTACTTCCCGGACACCAATGTGCTGATCACCCGGTTCTTCGCGGACGACGGGGTCGGTGAGATCCAGGACTTCATGCCGGTCGTCGACGACTCGCGCGAGGCCGGACGGCACCGCCTGATCCGCCGTGTGGTGTGCGTCCGGGGGACGCTGCCCTTTCGCGCGCGAGTCGCTCCCCGCTTCGAGTACGGCACGGTCCCGCACACCGTGCGCGTGGACTCCGGGCAGGCCGTCTTCGCCTCGCGCACGCTCACGCTGGCCCTGACGTCCACCGTGCCGATCGAGGCCGCCGGACAGGACGTGTGGTCGCTGTTCAAACTCCACGAGGGGGAGTCCGCGGTCTTCGCGCTCGACCAGATCGACGGCGACGTGGGCCCGCGTTTCTGCGCCGTGACCGAGGCCGAGAGGGAGTTCAACGCGACCGTGCGCTACTGGCGGCGCTGGCTGTCCCAGTCGCGTTACCGCGGCCGCTGGCGGGAGATGGTGCACCGCTCCGCCCTCACGCTGAAACTGCTCACGTACGTCCCCACCGGCGCCATCATCGCCGCACCGACCACCAGCCTGCCCGAGCGGATCGGCGGCGAGCGCAACTGGGACTACCGCTACGTGTGGATCCGGGACGCCGCGTTCTGCGTGTACGCCCTGCTGCGTCTCGGCTTCACCGACGAGGCCGAGGCCTTCATGAGCTTCCTTTCCGAGCACGTCCAGTGCTGCACGCCCGAGACCGCCGGCCCGGACGGTCCACTGCAGATCATGTACGGCATCGACGGGCGCCGTGACCTGCCCGAACGCGAGCTGCCACACCTCGAGGGCTATCGCGGATCCGCTCCCGTACGGATCGGCAACGGCGCGGTGGGCCAGCTTCAGCTGGACATCTACGGGGCCCTGATCGATTCCCTCTATCTCTACGACAAGTGGGGGCAGCCCCTCTCCAGCGCGCACTGGGACAGCGTCAGCAAGATCGTCGACTGGGTGTGCGAGCACTGGGACCAGCCCGACGAGGGAGTGTGGGAGACCCGCGGAGGCCGTAAGCCGTTCCTCTACTCCCGCCTCATGTGCTGGGTGGCCATCGAACGTGCCATGCGGCTGGCCCGGCACCGCGGCCTGCCCGCCGACGTCATCCGCTGGGGCACCGTCCGTGACACGATCTACCGGCGGATCATGAGCCAGGGCTGGTCCACCAGACGCACCGCCTTCACCCAGACCGAGAACAGCGACATCCTCGACGCGTCGCTGCTGATGATGCCGCTCGGGAAGTTCATCTCGCCGACCGACCCGAAATGGCTCGCCACCCTCGACGCCCTGGGCGAGGACCTGGTCTCCGACTCCCTGGTCTACCGCTACGACCCGCAGGCGAGCCCCGACGGCCTCAAGGGCGAGGAAGGCACCTTCTCGATCTGCTCCTTCTGGTACGTCGAGGCACTCACCCGCGCCGGCCGTGTGGAGGAGGCCCGTCTCGCCTTCGAGAAGATGCTCACGTACGCCAACCATCTCGGCCTGTACGCGGAGGAGATCGGCCACACCGGGGAACAGTGCGGCAACTTCCCCCAGGCCTTCACCCACCTCTCCCTGATCAGCGCGGCCTTCAACCTCGACCGCAGGCTCGGCTGAGCCCTTCGGGACCGCCGCCGGGAAACGATCCGCTGTCTCAGGGTGCGGTGAACAGGCCCGGGAAGCGGGGAGCGAGCCAGGGCCTGCGGCCCCAGACGAGGATGCGGCCACGGGCGATGGGGCCCGCCTGTCCCTGGCGTCCGAGGCCCATCAGGAGGAAGGTGACCGGCTCGATGAGGATGGTGCAGTCCGGCCTGGCCGGTGGCTGCCGGTCGACGGACAGGACACCGTCGGCCAGGGTCACGCCGAACCGGCCGCCGCCCCACAGCCGGATGTCGTAGCGGGTGTTCATCCCGGCCGTGCGCAGCGGATCGGTCACCCGTGGCATCGCCGTGAGCATGAACGGCAGGGTCAGCCCGACCCGGACCCGGTCGATCATGTGTGTCCGGCCCAGCGCGCGGGCGAGATCGTAGCCGTGGCCGAGCATGTGCGTGAGCAGATACGACCCCAGCTCCTGCGGGCTCATGGGGCCCAGCGGAGTGACCACGGGGTCCTCCGCGGCCCCTTCCTCCAACGCCTTCACGCAGGCATCGGCGTGCCGGACGATCATCGCCGCCAGCGGTTCGGCCGCCCGCTCCCCGAACGCGGCCAGCGACCGCTCATTGGCCTCGGCGAGGCTCTGCGGCGTGCCGTCCCCGTAGGGGCGCGCCTGTCCTGCCGCGAGCTCCGCCATCAGCTCGTTGGCCACGGCCAGATGTGCCGCCGCCTCGCCGACACTCCACTCCGCCCCGGGAATCCGGAGCTCCATGTCGGCATCGGGCCCCAGCAGCGCGGCGATGTCCTCGGCGGTCTCGCGTATCGCCGCACCCAGCCCTTCGGGCAGTCCCCTCCGCACGTCCTGCCCAGCCACTGAGTCCACGTTGTCGCCTTTCCTACCGGCCTCGCCTCACCACGGGCCGCGGACAGACCGTGGTGAGGCGACGCGCTATCGATCACCGGCGTACAGAAGACCAGGCAACCGCGGCAGCGACAAGCCCCTGAGCAGCGAGAACGCAGATCGAAGGCGGGGCTTCGGGGGTAAAGCGGGCATTCGTGTCAGGAATGGGCCGACGTCGGGTGACTGTTGAACGCCTCCACTCGCAGTGAGGGGCGGCCGGAGGGGAGTGCGGCGGCCGGCCAGGACAGCGTGACCTGGCGGGACTCGCCCGGCAGCAGCCACAGGTAGTTGTCGCTGTACAGCGTCGGCAGGACGCGGTCACCGCTGGTGCGGTCCAGCAGGGAGAGCCGGGTCATCGCGGCCACGGCCCTTCCCCGGTTGCGGACGGTGGCGGTCATCTCGTGGCGCGCACCGGTCCGGGAAAGCCGCGTGATCGAGGCGGACACCTGGACCCGCTTCGCCGTCGTGAGCGCCTTCATGGCCGCCGGGCTGCGATAGCGCCAGTAGGTGTTGCGCGACAGCGGGCGGCCCGAGGCGTCTTCAAGGGTCAGCCGCAGCAGGTGCAGGTCGGGCAGGCCGTCGGCCCAGGCGACGGTGAAGGCCCGGGTGGTGGCCGCCGCCGGGACGTCGACCTCGGTCGTGTGCGGGGTGCCGAGCTGTCGTCCGGAGAGGTCGTGGAGACGGGCGGTGACCGTTGCGCCCTCGACCGCCGCGCGGGTGTGGTTGACCGCGATGACCTGTCCCGTCCTCGGGTCCGCCTGCACATGGAGTGGCTCGCAGGCCGAACGGGCCCCGTAGTAGGTGCCGTTGACGTCGAAGTCGTAGTCGTAGGTCTGCCATACGGTGCTGTGCCACGCGGGGTGGGACATCCACAGCATGAGACCACTGGCGTCGTCCCACAGGTGTGCGTTCCAGGCCTCGAACATGGCACGTGTGTTCTCGTAGTTGACGAACTGTGCCTTGCGGGCGAAGTCGTCGAGGTCCGCCACCGTGCCCAGACGGGCCTCGATGGCCGCCTTGTAGTTCTGCGGGGCCTGGTTCCCGCGCTCGCTCCAGTCGTGGTAGTACCACGCGCCGCGGATCGGCCACTCGGGTTCGTCGCCGGTCATGTTCCGCAGACTGGCGGCGGTGGAGACGACCGGCATGCCTATCTCGGTGTGGAATCCGAAGCTGTTGCTGCCGTAGGTCGACGGCTCGTAGTACTTCTCCGGTTCGACCCAGCCGTAGGGGCCGCCGCCGGTGATGATGCCGCCGGCCGAGTTGTTCTGGTACAGGATGCCGGGCGCCTGCTGTTCGACCGCTTCCCGCATGCCCTTGTCGATGGCGGCCGGAGGATTGCCCTCGTTGGCGCCGCACCAGACCACCACACAGGGGTGGATGCGGTAACGCAGCACGGTGTCCCGTGCGGTCGTGTTGAAGGCGTCGTGGTCCGGCGGGTCCATGCCCCAGGCGTTGGGGAAGTCGTTCCACACCAGGATTCCGTGCTCGTCACAACTGGCGTAGAACTCCTCGCGGTTGCTGCTGCCCACCCAGTTGCGGATCATCGTGAAGTTCATGTCGCGGTGCATGCGCACCGCCGCGTCCGTCCGGGCGGCGGGCATCCGGCGCAGCAACTCGTCCCAGCCCCAGTTGCCTCCACGGGCCAGCACCCGTACGCCGTTCACGCTGATCTTCAGCGGTTCGGGGGTGTTGGTCACCGACTTGACGTCGGTCCATGCGTCGCCGTCGTCGGACACCTGGATCGTGTACGTCTTCGGATAGGCCGCCTCCCAGACGATGGCCACCCGGTCGAAACGCCGCGCGGCGCCGAGGTCGACCCGGATCCACTGATGGTCCGCGTACTGCGAGGACCAGCGCGTGCCGGGGTCGCCGTCGGTGGCGGAGGCCGCCGAGTGACCGTCGTCCTCGGTGGAGGCGGTGGCCGGCTTGCGCAGCGCGAGGTCGGTACCGGGACCGGTGCTGTCGATGACCGAGAGGGACCACAACGAATTGCCCCAACTGGTGTTCCGTAGACCGCAGTTGATCCGCACGAAGCGGGCCGTGCGTGGGGTGAACTCCTCCACCTGAAGGCTCGCGTCGCCATTGTTGAAGGGCAGCGGCACCGCGGTGTTGTCGACGGCTCGCGCATCCCGCCACTCGGAACCGTCGGTGGACACCTGCACCGCATAGGTCCGGGCGTAGGCCTTCTCCCAGACCAGGTCGACCCGGTCGAACGACTGGGTGGAGCCCAGGTCCACCCGGACCCACTGGTCGTCCTCGTAGGCCGAGGACCACCGGGTGGCCGGGTCGCCGTCGGTGACATTGCCGGCTCCGTGGCCGTCCCCGTCCACCGTGGAGGCGGTGGCGGCGCCATGCAGGGCGAGGTCCGTCCCCGGCCGTGCACTGTCGAACACGGACAGGGCCCACAGCGAACTGCCCCAGTCGGTGGCCCGGGTCAGGCATCTGATCCGGATGTGCCGAGCCCGCTGTGCGCCGAGGTCCACGGTCTGGGTGTACGCGTCGCCGGTGGCGACGAAGGGCAGCGGTACGTCGTAGTCGTAGCCGAACTGGCGTATCCCGAAGCGGGTGGTGCGCCGGTCGCTCTCGCTGCCGTCCACCTGGGCGACGAGCGTGAGGTCGTGCAGGTGGGGGCTTCCGAGTCCATTGGGCCACCACAGTTCGGGGTCGCGCAGCCGCAGGCGGCTGAAGGAGTCCGGGCCGAACACGACGTCGACGCTCCGGCCGGCCGGAACCGTGACGGTCCGCGAGACCCGTACGTCGTCGAACGCGGCCGTGACGGTCGCCTTGTGGTCGGCGCTGTCGGCGTTCCGGACCGGGACCACGATGGTCACTTCGGCCGTCGAGGTGTCGGGCAGGTCGGGCAGTACGGTGTCCACCCGCGGGTCGCCGATCACGACATGACCGGTGGATCTCAGCCTGACATGGTTCCAGATACCGGCGACGCGGTCACGGACGGCCGGCATCCAGTCCCAGCCCGAAGAGGCCAGGTAGGTGGGGGAGTTGAGGTTCATCTGGTTCGCTCCGGCGTCGACCCAGGCCTCACCGGCCGGGCCCTTGTCCCCGGGGCTGCCGGGAACGGGCATCGGCGTGATCTTCACCGCCAGCGCGTTCCCGTCCTTCACGCGCAGGAGTTCCGTGACATCGTGCGCCGAGCGGGCGAACGGGTACAACAAGCCGCCCACGTGCTGCCCGTTCAGCCAGATGTCCGCCTGGTGGTTGATGCCGTCGAACTCGAGCCAGATCCGGCGCCCGGCGCCGGTCCGCAGGCCGCGCGGCACCTCGAAGTCCCGCTTGTACCACCAGGAGTGGCGGGAGAGCGCCTCAGGGATGCGCAGATTGTTCAGGCCGGCGACCGGGTCGGGCAGCTTGCCCCGGTCGACGAGGGAGGCGAGGACCGTGCCGGGCACGGTGGCGGGCAGCCAGGCCCGGGTGTCCACGCCCTCCCGCGACAGTGCGGGGCCGTCACCCCCGGCCCAGTCGTCCATGGTCAGCGTCCAGCCGGACTCCAGCGGTACCGTGCCGTCAGCGGCCTGCTTCAACGCGGGGGCGTGGCCGTCGTGCGTGCCCCAGTCGGTCCAGCCCGTGGCCGCAGGGCGGTGTCCCGGGGCGGTGCCGTACACCTCGAAGCCGTTCAGCCCGAGCGGGTTGGCACTGGACCGCTTGCGGGAGGTCAGGCGCACCCAGCGGGCCGTGGCCGCCTTGGGGAGCTGGATGTCGACGACACCGCCGGTTCCGGCGGTCGTCCGGTACACGCTCGCCCAGGACGAGCGGTCACGCGATGTCTCGACCACGAAGTCGACCGCGTAGCTCGACAGGATCTCCTTGCCGGTGGTTCCGTCGGCCCAGTTCCCGCTCGCCGGAGGGGTGAACACCGGGTCGCTCGCGTCGGCTTCGAAGGTGAGCCGGATCCACGTGACGCGGCAGTCCGCCTGGAGGTCGACCGAGATCCACTGCGGGTCACCGGCCGCCGCACGCCACCCGGTCCCCCGCACGCCGGGGGAACGGACCCCGTCCACCACGAACTCCCCGGGCGTGGGGGCGTAGTCGGTCGAGGAGACGGTCACGGGCCGGTACACGGCGAGCTCTTCCGCGGACCCCTGCGGGACACCGGGGCTTCGGCGTTCGGCGGCCGAGCCGGTACCCGGGAACGCGGTTCCCAGGCCGAAACCGGCCAGCAGCGTCGAGCCGGTGAGGACGATCGATCGTCGGGCAGGGGAGTGCGGCGGATTCGGCTGAGCCATCAGCGGGGCGTCCAATCACACGGGTCGTGCTTGCCGAGCACAGGGGTTGGCAACGTTGTCAGGGCGAATGACAACGTTGCCAAAGACTGTGACGCGTGATCGATCCTGTCAAGACTCCCGGCGCCGATTGCCCTCACGCCGGGAGGACTTGCCGGTCGGCCCGAGGTGTTCGGCCCGCCGCCGGGGTCGGTGGGGGTGACCTTTCGGCCGGACGCGGGTGCTTGGCCTGTCGGTCGGCCGACCTGGCGCCCCGACGGGGCAGGGGTATCCGCGGCTGTCCCGAGCAGGCCGCCTCCCTGGCGCCCGATCCCTCTGAGGGGCCGGTTACCTCTGGGGTAATCGACCACGGCGTGCGCGGCTGCCAAGGTCGTTCGGGTACGGAGCCCCGACGGCCGGAGGATGCCATGACCGCGTACGCCATAGCCCACCTGCGGGAAGCCCCACCGCACCCGGAGATCGCCGAGTACATCGAGCGCATCGGCGCCACCTTCGAGCCGTACGGTGGCCGCTTCCTCGTGCACGCCACGCAGCACGAGGTGATGGAGGGCCGCTGGCCCGGCCACGTCGTGGTGATCGGCTTCCCCGCGATGGCTGAAGCGCGTGCCTGGTGGGACTCGCCCGCCTACCGGGAGATCGCTCCCCTGCGCTCGCGGCACATCGAGGGGGACATCATCCTGGTCCCGGGCGTCCCCGCGGGCTACGACCCGACGTCCACCGCGAGGGCGATGCGGGACGCAATGCCGGCAGAGTAGCCGTTGCGCTGCCCGCTGCCCGCTGCCCGCTGCCCGCTGTCTGTTGTGTGTTGTGTGTGGTGTGTGGTGTGTTCCGTGCCGAACTCGGGTGTACGCACTGAGGGGATGGCGCCGCCCGACCTAGGGGGACGCCATCCCCTCACCGCTGCGGCTCGGCGGGGAGGCCTTGAGCCGATGGCTCCGGGCGGGGCACCCGTCGGGCACGCCGTCCGGAGCCGAACAGACGTCAGCAGGCGCCCTCGTCCTGCCAAGGACCCCACTCGGCGCCACTCGGCGCCTCGTTCTGGGTCCACCACTTGGCCTTCCAGTTGTGGTGGTTGTACGAGGCCTCGTTGCCGGCGGTGTAGACCGTCGACCCGCTCCAGGCCGTCCTGCAGGCGGAGCTGGGCGGTGTGGGGGTCGGGGTGGGCGTCGGGGTGGGTGTGCCGGTGGGCGGGGTCGCTCCGGCGAACTTCACCGAGTACTTCGCGAAGTCCCAGGAGTTCTGGGCCACGCTGGAGCAAGTGCCGGACGTTCGGCCGCCGTTGTCGGCGGGGGTGCACTGGCGGTCGCGGTTCAGGGACCAGAAGGTGAAGCGGTCCATGTTGTGGCCGGTGGCGAAGTCCAGCACGGTCTGGAAATCGGCCTGCGAGAAGTACTCGCCGGTGTCGCTGCGGCCGTTCATGCCGGAGAAGCCCTCATGGGCGTACGCCGTCGCCTGGTCCCAGCCGAAGGTGGACTGGAGGATCGTGTTGAAGTTGGTGAGCGCGCCGGTCTGGGACGCGGCGCCGTTGAAGCCGCCGTCGAACGGCATGATGGAGAAGTTGTTCGGCGTGAAGCCCTGCGACTTCGCCTCGAGCAGCATCTGCTTGCCGAACCAGCCGGTTCCGTCCGCCGTGCCGGCCGTGGTGACGGAGACGTACAGGCCGGGGTTGTTCTGCTGGAGGATCTTGGCGGCGCCGATCTCGTTCCTGATGGCCGCCGTGTTCTCGTACTCCGGCTCCTCCAGGTCGAAGTCGATCGCGTGCAGGCCGTACTTGGTGATGACCTGCTGGTACGCCGCGGCGGTGGCGGCCGGGTCCGAGCAGGCCTGGCCGAGCTTGGTGCCGCCGTAGCCGCCGATGGAGACGGAGACGTCGCCGCCCTTGGCGCGGATGGTGTTGACGACCGACTGCACGGCGGTGTCCGAGGAGACCGCGGAGGTTCCGCCCCAAGTGGGGGAGCATCCACCGCCGTTGGGGGCGAGGATGAATGCGAGCTGGAACGCTTTGAGGCCCGTCGCGTCCATGATGGCGCCCGGGTCCGGCGGGTCGTTGTCCGTCGGCATCAGATAGGGGGCGGCGGCGTACCAGCGGTTGCTGAGCGCGCTGGTCGCGCCCGAGGCGTTGCCCGCGACCAGCGCGGTGGTGCCGACTGCGGCCAGACTCACGGCGGCTGCCGCGCCCAGACATGCGCGAAGACGTCTCACTGTGCCTCCAGAGGGGTGGGGGAGTGGCCCCAGCTTCCGGCTGCTGTCGCGATCACGTCAATGAGTTGGACTAGACCAGGCAGGTCTTTGGACTAGACCATGCGAACTCTTTACCCGAAGTCCCGTTCGCTGCCCGGCCATTGGGGGCCACGAAGGGGCGATTCGCTTGTCGCGGGTCGCCCGCCCGGGTGCGGCCCGGCCCCGACGCGGTGGCCCCGGTGGGGTGTTGTCAGTACGGCAGGCCCTCCGACGCCGCGTGCAGGGCGGCGTGCAGGGAGGCGGCGAGATCCTCTTCCGAGACGTCCGTCCTGTCGGCGAACCGTACGGCGAAGTCCTCGGCCGCGGCGCGCAGCGCGCCATTGACGGTGGCCGCGTGCACCTTTACCCGGAGGTCGTCCGCGCTCCTGCCGGAGCGCCGGGCGAGGAGTTCGGTGAGGACGGGCAGTGCGTCGTCGTGGGCCTGGAGCCAGACGGCACGCAGTGCGGGCTCGGTGGGAGTCATGCGGATCAGGTCGAGCACCGCGGGGTCGGCGGACGGCAGTCTCCCGTGCCGGCAGGAGTGTGTGAGGAAGTCCAGAAGGCCGGTGTCCGGCGGCCAGTGCCGCAGTTGATCCGTGGCGGCGTCGAGTCCCGCTGTGAGTAACGGGCGTACGCAGCTCTCCTTGGTGGGGAAGTGGCGCCACAGGGTGCGGGTCGAGACGCCCACCGCCTCCGCGATCTGGTCCCCCGTGGTGCCCGTGACGCCCTGCGAGTTGAACAGGCGGACGGCCTCGCGGGCTATCTCGAGACGGAGGGCGTCCCTGCGTCGTTCGCCCAGTGACGGCCTCGCGGCCGCTCCGGCCGTCGTGGCCCGGTCTGCGGGTGCCGCATTACGCACCGTTGCCCCACCGCCTCTGTCTGTCAGATCGCTGGCAGCATAGCGAGCCTCTCGGAACTGACGCGCGCAGACATCTTGTCACTGAGTGACATCCGCTCCTACTCTCCTGATGTGACTCGGGAGTAACTAGCGGGCGTCGCACGGGACTTCGACGTCCGTTGCTGCCGATCACAGGCACTGGAACAGGGCAACACGGGACAGCACAGGACGGCGGAGCCACAGCCACGAGCACCGGGGCTCCGCCGTGCACACAACCCTCAGGACATGCCGCCTCGCCCGGCGCCGTACGACGTACGGGCGGGCTCCGCACTGCGCGCCGCCGGCCGACGGCGCGCAGTGCGCTGTCGGCCTGCCCGCGTCCGTGACGCGGTCGGATGCCGTCGTCCCGCCGCGTCTGCGATGCGAGCGGGTCCGTCGTCCTGCCCACGTCCGCGGTCCGGGCGGGTGCGGTCGTCCCGTCACGTCCGTCTCCGTGCGCCGCCCTTTCCCACGCACCGACCTGCAACCGCCACCCGGAGTCCCCCGGCCGCGGCCAGGCCGGCATCTCACCCGGAACCGGTGTCACCCCATGGACGCCGCAGGCCGCCCGCACGACCCCCACGTTTCGACGAAGCAGGGAGTGAGCCGCATGGAACGACCCCACAGCACCGACCAGCCGCATCCGGCGTTCACCCGACGTCCCCGCACGGAGCGGCCGTTGCCCTCCGCGCATCCCGGAGTCGCCGCGTCGAAGCGAGGCCGCCTCCTCGCCACCGCACTCGCGGCCCTCGCCTGCCTGAGCGTCCAGGCGATCCCCGCCGCGGCCGCCGGCGCGGACGGCGTGGTCTCCCGAGGCGTGACCATTCCCGCCTTCTACACGCCACCCGCGAGCCTCCCCGGGGCCAACGGCGCCCTGATCCGGACCGAGCCCCTGCCGCTCGCCCTCAGCCTGCCCGGACTCGACGGTCCGCTCCCCGGCACCGCGACCCGCCTGATGTACAAGTCCACCGACTCCAACGGCCGGCCCGTCGCGGTGACCGGCGCGTACATCGAGCCCTCGGCCGCCTGGAAGGGCGGCGGCCCGCGCCCCCTGGTGGCCGTGGCCCCGGGCACCATGGGCCAGGGCGACCAGTGCGCCGCCTCCATGGGACTTCAGCACCCGCTCTCCCTGAACGGCGATACGGTGTCGGTCGGTTACGAGGATCTCGCGATCTACCGGCTGCTGGCCACCGGCGCGGCGGTGGTCGTCACCGACTACGTCGGGCTGGGCGCGACCGACCGGCTCCACACCTACGTGAACCGTCTCGACGGCGGCCACGCGCTCCTCGACGCCGTCCGCGCGGCACGCACGCTGACCGGTGCGTCGATCACCTCCGCGTCACCCGTCGGCCTCTTCGGCTACAGCCAGGGCGGCGGCGCCAGCGCGTCGGCGGCCGAACTCCAGCCCTCCTACGCCCCGGACATCACGCTGGCCGGCACCTACTCCGGAGCGCCGCCCGCCAACCTCACCGAAGTGATCAAGGGCATCGACGGCAGTGCCCTCGCCGGTGCCCTGGGCTGGTCCCTCAACGGCTTCCTGCAGGCCGACCCCGAGCTGCGGGCCATCGCCGACGCCCACCTCAACTCCGCCGGGAAGGCTGCCCTGAACGACCTCTCCACGATGTGCGTCGGCGACGCGATCTTCGGATACGCGTTCAAGAAGAGCACGTCGTGGACGACGGACGGCCAGTCCGTCAGCGACATCGTCGAGGGCTCGCCGGAGCTCCGGGCCACGCTCGACAACCAGCGCATCGGCAAGCTCAAGCCGACCAGTCCGGTGCGCCTGGTCACCGGCGTCCAGGACGACATCGTGCCGCACGGCCAGGCACGTCAACTCGCCGTCGACTGGTGCCGCAAGGGCGCCGACATCACCTACGACGCCATCATCCTGCCGAACCTCGGTGACGGACTGCTCACCAACCATGTCGCGCCCCTCATCACCGACCAGGGCGACGCCATCTCCTGGCTGACCGACCGCCTGGCCGGCAAGCGAGCCACCTCCAACTGCTGGACGATGCCCCTGCAGCCCTGAGCCACGCCCCACAGGCCCCGGCGGCACGAACCCAAGCCGCCGGGGCCTGCGGCACGCCATCGGAGCCGGACCATCCGCATCGAGCGGTGTCCGCGGGGTGGTGTTGCCGCTGTCGTGGGGCGAGGATGCTCCATCGCGTGGTGCTCTCCGGCGCGGACGGTGTCCGGGCGGTTGTCGCGGATCTCGCGCGGGGGAGAGCGCCGGTGCTCGCAGGGTGAGGAGCGAGGGAGGCTTTTTTGATGGGGTCACACGCGGCGCCCGGCCTGCGTCGGCGCGCTCTGCTCCTGTCTCTCGGTCTCGTCCTCCTGTCCGGCGCACTGTTCTGGGTTCCCCGCGCCGACGGGGCACCCCGCTCGGCGGACGCCTGTCACGACACGAGCACCGTTCTGCCCCGCGGTGACTGCGGACCGTTCTGGCAGGTCCTCGCGGAGGACTTCAACGGCGACCGGGTGCCGCTGGGTTCGTTCAGCGACTGCGACCACCGCGTCGACACGTCCGGTGCCCACTGCGGCGGGCTGAGCGGTGAGTACCGCGACAACTGGTGGGCCTATCCGGCCGGTTGGGAGGACACCGCGAACGACCGGGGCCGTGACGTCGTCGGTGAGTACCACCCCGAGGACACGGTGAGCGTGGGTCCCGGTGAGAACGGCGACGGGGTGATGCGCATCCGGATGTGGCGCCCCGAGGACGGAGGCCCCGTGCACGCCGCGGCGGTCGTACCGCGTGCCGTGATGCAGATGGCGTACGGCAAGTACAGCGCTCGTATCAAAGTGACGAAGGTGGCTCCCGGATACAAATCCGCGTGGCTGCACTACGGCGGCGGCTGCGAGATGGACCATCCCGAAGGAGAGTGGACCGGCAGTCTCACCGCGTTCCACCATCCGTGCGGAGGGGGAGAACAGGGCTACTTCCCGAGCGACGACGCGTGGACCGAGTGGCACACCGTCTCGACGGAGTGGACACCGGGACATGTGCGCTTCTTCGTCGACGGCAGGCAGACGGGCGAGGACACCCGCGGGGTTCCCTCCGCACCGCTGTCCTGGGTGCTGCAGAACGAGAGCGCGCTCGAAGGCCCCGGCGCGGCGCCCGGCAGCAGCGCCGAACTCGACGTCACCTGGGTGGCCGCCTACACCTACGGGTGGAAGTGACCGGCCGCGCGCGGACGGGCCGTACAGCGGGCACGATCGCGGAACGGTCCGCACACCGCGCCGAGCCGGTGCCCCTTGGGCGCGTCCGATCCGAAAGGCAAGCGGCCGCAATCGCTCAATGAGCGCCTATTAGAGGCAAAGCAGCGTGAATTCACCTGGCCGTTCCTAGGCTCGCCTCCTGTTTCTCAGCGTCCGGGAGGCCCGCGTGCCGCAACCCCATCGGACGGACGAACAAGATCTCGTCCTGCCCTGCGGTTTCGACGACATCGTCCGTGTGATCGACCGCTACGTCGTCGACCGGCGAACCGGCATCCCGCCCAGGCGGCGGGGCTCACGGCACCGGCTGCCCGCCCTGTTGCTCGCCCGCGAGCCCGCGGCCGACACGACCCCGGCGGGCACGACCGCGGCCGGTGTCGCGGCGGCCGACACCGGGCGGGGCGAACCTGATCCGGCGCTCTCGGCCCTGGTGCACGTCTACCACCACCGCCTGGTGCGCCTCACCACCGGTGAGACGGGCCACCTGGCCAGCCTCGCGCCGCACGCGCTGGTCGACGAGGAACTGCTCGCCTGCGACCGCCCCGCGGAGGACGGCGAGGTGCACGAGGGCCCGCACGTACGGCTGTTGGACCGGGTGGCACGCCAACTGCGCACCACCATGCCGGACGGCTCCGGCACTCTGCGGCTCACCGAGTTCGACGCCTGTCTGTCGGTGCTGCGAGCCGACATCGTCCCGGGGGACGTGACGGACGAACGGCGGGCGCTGCGGGACAGGATCTACGACAAGTACGCCTGGAAGTTCGGGTTCGCCGCCGAGGTCACACGCCTCGGCGACGACCTCGGCGCCAAGCAGTGGTCGGCGATCACGAGGGTGGTGACCACACCACTTGCGTGGCTGTGGCGGTGGTCGTACGGCGTACGGATCGACCGCGGCGCCCGCTTCCGGTGGGTCGGAGGGATGCTGGACGAGCCGGGGCGCAGCTTCCTCAACGCCGCGATGTCCCTGCGCGACGCCCATCTGCGGTCCAGGGCCCAGGAGAGGGTCGTTCGAGAGGCACCGGCCGACGCGGGTGCGCCGGCGGCTTCGGCCCTGTCCGCGGTGTCCGCCGTATCGGCCCGTGACGAGGCGGTGGTCCGGCAGGTCCTGCTGACCGCGCTGATTCACGACCTGGCCCGGGCGGCGCGCCCGGGTGTGTGGAGTGTGCGCAGGCCGCGCAGGCGATGGCCCTTCGTCCTGCTGCTGCCGACGGTCGGTGCTGACGACTCCCCGAGCCGCAAGCTCCTGAACTCCTTCTCCGCCGTCTCCGAGGACGTCGGGACCTGCCCGCTGCTCGTGCTGGGCGCCGCCACGGCGGACATCCCGCCGTACGCCGTCGGCCTGCCCCGGCAGGGCCTCCCGTTCCAGGGGGCCCGGCACGGCGACAACGGCACGACGGCCCAGGCGGTGGCATCGCTGCTGGCGGCCGGCGCCTCCGGGCAGCCGGTCGAGGCGGTGCGGGTGGTGCCGCTGTCACGCCTGCCCGACAACGGGACGACGGCCGAACGGCTGGCCGTACAACGGACCGTGCGTTCCCGCGACCGGCGCGCGGGCGACTGGTTCCGTCCCGTCGTGGCCGCTCTGGCGCTGGCGGCGGTGGTCGCGGCCGGACTCCTCCAGGTGCTGAGGGCCGGCGAGCCGCACCCCGGAGCCGGTGCCGGAGCCGACGCCAAATCCCGCACCACCGACACCTGGTGCCCCCGCGTCAGCACGGGCGAGCGCGTCGGGATCACCGACGGCTCCGACCACTGCGAGCTCGCCCATGGCCTGTACGCGCCCGAGTTGCGAGAGCTGGAAGCCCGGCTGGGCCGCCAGAACGCGGCAGTCGACCGGACCAAGCCCTATCGCACCCTGGTCTTCTTCGCCCCGCTGAGCGTCGGCTCCACGTCACGCCGTACCGTGCCCACGGGCTTCCAGATGCTGCGGGGCGCGCTGCTCGCCCAGAAGCAGGTGAACGACCTCAACCTCAAGTCGCAAATGCCGATCCGGCTGCTCGTCGCCAACGCGGGGGAGTACTTCGCCTTCGGATCGCGCGGGGGACTCAACACGACGAACCACACTGATGTGGATGTGGCCCGCATGATCGTCGACCGGATCGACCGGGACCACATCGCCGGCGTCATCGGCCTCACACAGAGCCGTCCGGAGTCCCTTCAGGCGGCCATCGAACTCGATGCCCGGGGCGTCACGGTCCTCGGCACCGGCGTCTCGGGTCAGCCCATGGTCGAAGGCGACTCCCCGGTGTCGTACTTCCAGCTCTCGGCGCCCGACGCACGCGTCGCGCGCATCATGGCGTCGTTCGCCCGGCACTCACCTCGGCTGGCGGCCCTGACCAAGGTCGGTCCGGGGCACACGGCGCCCGCGGCCGTCGTGGTCTTCGACCCCCACGACCGGTACTTCAGCGCGGATCTCAAGAAGCGGTTCACCGACGCCTACGGTTCGGCGGGGCCGGTCTACCCGGTGCCGTACGGCGAATCGGGCAACGACAGCCAGACGCCCTCCGTGGCGGCCGGCATCTGCGCGCTGATCCGCAGGACGGACGGCTTCATCCTCTACGCGGGCCGATCCAGCGTGATGCACGACCTTTTCTACTACCTGCAGAGCGACAAGCAATGCCGTACGCACCAGGGCCGCGTCGCCGTCCTCGCCGAGAGCCCCGCTCCCAATCTCGTGCTGCACCCGGAACTGATGCCGCAGGACTACGGCTCGCTCAGCCTCTTCTACACCCAGTTCAGCCTGCCCGACGCCCAGGGCCCCTTCGTCCGGAGCTTCCGGAAGTCCTTCGACGTCTCCTCCGACAGTGACGCCGCCGCCGGTTACGACGCGGTGAAGGTCTTCTTCAAGGTCATGAACGAAATCTCGGTCACCGACCCGCAGTTCACCCCCAGCGCCGTCGTCACCTTCCTCCAGTCGACCGGAGTCACCGACTACGTAGGAGAGTCGGGGATCATGACCATCGGCAAGGGACACAAGTATCCGGTGGACAAGGAAGTCGACATCCGGGAGATCACCGAGGACGGCACCAAAATCACCGACCTGACGTGCGGGGCGGTGTCCGCGAAGGCCGCAGCGGTGACGCGCTGGGGGCCGTCCGGGAACTTCTTCTGCCCGGAGGACGACTGAGAGCGTCCTGGCGTCACGCGTCCGGGCACGGCCGCCCGGACGCGTGACCAAGGTCGGCCGCCGCACCCCGGCATCCGCGCCGATGCACCGCCTCGCCACGCCGGACGACCCGACTCCGCAACTGTGGACGGGAGTTGAGGTACCGATACGCCGGTGACATGAGGCAACCCATCGGCCTCGCTTTCCGTCCTCGTGGGACGGGGAGAGCGCTTCGGGACCAACGGGGCGACGGGGGCGTAGGCCGACCAGGAGGAGAAGAACCTTGTTCCGTGTCCGGCGAATAGGGGTCGTCGCTGCGGTGTTGCTCGCAGCGGTCGCAGGATCGCCAGGATCGACCCAGGCAGAGGAGACCGCAGCCGGTTCCGCGCGATCCGCGGGACCCGCGTCCTCGGACTCCGACGGCGGGCCACCGGCCGGCTGGAGCGTCACCGGCGAGGGAGCGGCGCGACAGCTGGTCTGGCGCGCGGACGCACCGGTGCCCGTCACCGACGCCGGCGTCGCGTTCTATGCCGGGGACCGTCTCCTGGGCCGGCCCGTCGGCGCGCCGGACGGCCGCTCCTTCCGGCTCACACTCGGCGCGGCACCGCTCGGTGACCCCTCGGACCTCCGGGTGCGGGCCGGCGGGCGGCGCCTGGACGCGGCGGGCGCCGAGCAGGACCCGCCCTCCGGGCAGCGGCCCGGAGTCACCGGCCGGCCCTCGACCCGGCTACCCGCCAACGCGGTCGACCCGGGGAAGCCGGGCACCTACCGGACCGCCACCGGTGACTACTCGCTCGCCGCGGTGCGCCTGCCCGGCCTCCCCGCGCCCGTGGAGATGCGCGCGGTGGTGGTCGCGCCCACGAACGCCACGGGACACCGTCCGCTGGCACTGTTCCTGCACGGCCGCCACGCCACCTGTTACACCGGTCACGGCGACGAGGTCGGCGGCGAGTGGCCCTGCCCCGCGGGCTCGAAACCGATACCGAGCCACAAGGGCTACCTCAAGGCCCAGAAGCTGCTGGCCTCGCAGGGATACGTGACCGTGTCCATCTCCGCCAACGGCATCAACGGACAGGACTACGCGGCGGAGGACGGCGGCGCGCAGGCCCGATCGTCCCTGGTGCGACAGCACTTGGCCCGCTGGGCGGACTGGGTGGCGCACCCGTCGTCCGCACCCGGGATCGTACGGCGGGTGGCGCCCGCCGACCTGTCGCGCGTCCTGCTCGTCGGCCACTCGCGAGGCGGCGAGGGCGTGAACCGGGCCGCCATGGACAGCCTGTACCGCGCCCCCGCCGACCAGGACGGCTACCGCGGCCCCGTGCGTTGGCACATCCGGGGCACCGTGCTGATCGGCCCCACCATCTTCGGGCAGAACCCGACCCCCGACGTGCCGTCGGCGACGATCCTGCCCGGCTGCGACGGCGACGTCTCCGACCTCCAGGGCGAGATGTACGTGGACGCGACACGCGGTGTCAGCCGTGGCGCCGCCCTGCACAGCGCCGTCTACGTGGTCGGCGCCAACCACAACTTCTTCAACACCGAGTGGACGCCGGGCCAGGCCCAGGCACCGGCGGACGACGACTTCTGGACCGGGGACGAGCGGGACCGGGTCTGTTCGCCGGGCACCGCGACGAGGCTGACGGCCCGTCAGCAGCAGTCCGTCGGCGCGACCTACATCGCCGCCGCCGCACGGCTGTTCGTCGCCGGCGACGACCGTGTACGACCGCTGCTCGACGGTTCGGGGCGACGCGCACCCTCCGCCGACCCGGCGCGCGTTCTCACCCACGCGGTCGGCGCCCGCCGTACTCCGGCGTTCCTGCCGGACGGACCGGTCTCCGTCGACGGCGGCCGGCTGTGCGCCGAGGTGGACGACGACGACTCCGCCGCGTGCCTCAACTCCGATGCGAACGGCCTCTCGCCGCACTTCGCCCACTGGGAGACATCGAAGGAGCCGGGCCGGCGCGCCGTGGCCCTGCGGTGGACGGCTGCCGGTTCCGCGGTCCGGGTCCGCTCCTCGAGGCCGGTCTCGCTCGCCGGGGCCGAGGCCCTGGCACTGCGCCTGATCGTTCCGCCGAACACCAGGGACACCCAGTTCGACGTCGCCCTGACCGACGCGTCCGGCCACCGGGCGACCCTGGGGCGCGTTCACCTCGACGGCCTGCCCGGAACCGATCGCACCGCCTCCCACTGGGGCCAGGAGGTCCGGGTACCCCTGACCGCCGCCACGCGAGCGGGGATCGACCCGCACCGCGTGACCGCCCTGGAGCTGATCCCGCGCACCCGGTCCGGGCGGGCCTGGCTCATCGACTCGTGGGGATGGCGCGCCGGTACTCCGGCCGTCCGGCCCGCGGCGCTGCCGCGCGTCGACATCGGCCGGCTGACCGTCAAGGAGGGCGACACGGGTGTTCGGACCTACCAGGTGCCGGTGAAGGTCTCCGGTCACGGGAGCGGCAGGCTCCGCCTGTTCGTCGCGGACCCGGTCACCGGCCGGACCACCTCGCGCGAGGTGACCGTACGGCCCGGCGGCCACGGCCCGGATGTGAAGGTCGAGGTCCGGGGCAACACACGGTTCGGCTACGACATGTCGCACGACGTCTTCGTGAAGGCGGTCCACGGTGCGGTGATCGGCGCCCACCGTGGCGGGGTCATCGCCAGGAACGACGATCCGGTGCCCACCATCAAGGTGACCCCACCCTCCGCCCGGGCCGCCGAGGGCGGGAGCCTGACCTGGCGGATGTCCCTGTCCGCGGCCGCCGACGCGGACATCCAGGCCGGCGTCGCCGTCCTGCCCGTCACCGGCGGCGCCGAACTGTCCACCACCGACGTCGATCCCCAGTGGCTGCGGGAGAACTCCGGCGAGGCACCCCGGCCGTCACGGCCGCTGTCCCAGTTGAGAGGGCTGTTCGTCGTCGCCGATTTCCCTGCCGGCCGGACGACCGCCGAGATCACCATCCCCACGATCACGGACACGGTGACCGAGCCGGAGGAGAAGGTACGGCTGCGCCTGACCATCTACGACGAGACCGGTGAGTCGCACGACGGGCCGGAGTTCACCGGCACGGTGCACGACCCCTCGTAGGCCCGGTACCACCCCGCGCGCCGACCGGACCCGGATCCACGGGGGGACCCGGGCCTCCGGCCGGTCGGCGCGCGGGACAGGCGCCCCCGCTCGCGCGAGCCGCGTGCCGGCCCGCTCCGCACAGGCGGGCGACGCCGCGCCGGACCTGCCGGCAGGCGGCACGGATGGATCCCCCGAGAGGTGTGGACGCGGGAGCGCCTACTTCTCGTCGAAGACGAGGTCCTCCGAAGGGCGGTTGAGCCGCACGGTGTCGCCGTTCGTGACCTCCACGACCGTGTCGAAGCCGGTCCACTGCCCGGTGGAGAGGACGAACAGCCGGTCCTCGCGCTGTTCCAGGTAGGGGCGGAAGCCCTCCAGGGACGGGTCGCCGTCGTTGAGCTGGAGATAGTCCGCCAGACGCCGGAAGAGCTTGGGCAGCAGCACCGCGGAGTCGGTCAGTGTGAGCCGCCCCTCCACCTTCGCCCCGCTCTGGGTCTGGTCGGCCGGCCACAGCCCCCGTCCGTCCCGACGGGCCTGCCGCGCCGCCCCGGACAGCTCCTCACGGAGGTCGACGAACAGGTTGCGGTAGAAGGTCGGGTAGGCCAGGCCCTCGGTGAGCTGGTGGTGGTTGGCGGTCTGCCGAAGGTGCTCGGTGGTGACGGTGACGAGCCCGCCACTGGCATTCGGAGCGTCCGTCCCGCGGCCCGCGAGAGCCACACAGCGCCCGTGGACGTCCGCGTTGCGGGTCAGGATGTACCCGGGTACGGATTCGGGCACACTGCGCTTCACGATTCCATTGGCACCGCGCTCCACCTCCGTGATACCCAGCCAGTCGAGCAGCGCTTCCGCGGCCCGGCCGGCGAACGGGGCCGGCTGATGGAGTTCGGGCCCGTGCGGCGGCCTGTAGTGGGTCTCCAGAGTGTCGATCCCGTCGAGCCTGAGCTGGGCCCCGCCGGCCCGGTTGCGGCGCACCTTGCGTCCGCGCAGCAGATCCCACTCCCCGGGATCGTCCGGAATGAACCGGACCGAGTCGCCGTCGGGGCTGGCCCCGGCAATCTTGTACGAGCCCTTGATGAGCAGCATCGGCATGGCAGTTCCCCCATCGCTCGCAACGCCCCCTCCACGATGACCCGCCGGGCGTCCCGCCGCACCGCTACGGACGCGATGGGGACCCGAAGTCATGCAATCAGCTGACCGGGGCGCGGCGTCCGGCCGGACGCCGCGTACGACCGGCCGCTCCTGTCCCGCACGACGCCGGGCCGTGCCGCATCGCCTACGACGGGGCCCGGTCCCGCCCCGCCTGCCACCGGGGGGCGGAACCTGAAGTGACGTCGTGTACGGAGGTGCCCCTCGGCGCCACAGGTCGTACGCCCTTGCGGGCGGGGCCGGTTGACGACTTGGGTGACCACTCGGCGGACCGGATCAATTCCTCAGGCGCGGCGTGCGGCCCACACCGTGCGCTCGGTGCGTACCGTCAGGTCGTCGCGCCGCCCAGTCGGCGCCGCGGTGCGGCACCTGCCCGGCGTGGTGCCGGTCGAGTGCGGCGTGACACGTTCCTCGAGACCCGGACGGCCTTCGGGGGCGTCTTCGGGCAGGAACCTGGGGCGGTTCGGGAAGCCCCGGCGGTCCGGTCGCTTCCGTGCGCGCAACGCAACACCCGTCCGGCCGCCCTTTGTCGGCGCCGCCTTCCTCCGCACCTGCACCCCGGTGCGGAGGCCTGACACGAGCTCCGTCGCCGAGCCCTCAGAACTCCTCGTGCGTCGTCGGGTCGCCGCCCAGGCGCTGCCGCGGATGGTCGGAGACGGCCTCCATCTCGGCGGGGGTCAACTCGAATCCGAAGATGTCGAGGTTCTCCCGCTGCCGCCCGGCGTCCGAGGACTTGGGGATCGGGACCGCTCCGAGCTGTGTGTGCCAGCGCAGGACGACCTGGCCGGGTGTCACGCCGTGCGCCTCGGCGATCTTCCCGAGCGCCGGTTCGTCCAGGAGGCTGGTGCCACGGCCCAGGGGGCTCCAGCTCTCCGTGACGATGCCCTTGTCGGCGTGGAAGGCGCGCAACTCGTCCTGGGGGAAGTAGGGGTGCAGCTCGATCTGGTTCACCGAGGGCAGTACTCCGGTCTCCCGTTCCAGCCGGGTGAGATGGTCGGCGGTGAAGTTCGAGACGCCGATCGAACGCACCAGACCGTCGTCGCGGAGCTTGATCATCGCCTTCCACGAGTTCACGTACTGGTCCACGCGCGGCAGCGGCCAGTGAATGAGGTAGAGGTCGACATAGGAGAGCCCGAGGCGGCCACGGGACTCCTCGAAGGAGGCGAGGGTCTCGTCGTAACCGTGATGCCGGCCCGGTAGTTTGGTGGTGACGACGATCTCCTCGCGCGGCACGTCGGCGCGGGCGATGCCTCGTCCGGTGCCGGTCTCGTTGCGGTAGTTGGTCGCCGTGTCGACGAGTCGGTAGCCGATGCCGAGCGCCCGGCTCACGGCCTCCTCGGCCTGCGCGTCGTCCATCGGCCAGGTGCCCAGGCCGACAGCCGGGATCTTCGTACCGTCATGGGCCGTGTGGGCCGGGATGCTGATCACGGGGAGCCTTTCCGAATCTGCGAGGGGGTACGTCCCCATCGTGCACGGCCGTCGCCGTCGCCGTCGTGGCGACGCGGGTGCGGGCCGACACATGAAGAGGGACAGAGCAGCGGGAGGGCGATCGCGTTCGGCAGGGCCCCTGAGAGGTGTGCGACAGACTCGCGGCGCGGTCCGCCGCACGCCTGGCGAGTGCCCGGAGTTCCCGGGTGGATGTCCGAACCGAGTTCCGTGCGAGGGCCCGCCGGCTCCGTCGGCGGGCCCTCGCCTTGCTGGGGAAGCGTCCAAGTAGCCGCTGCACCGGCCTGCTTCAAGGGGCGGGGGGTCGGTGCGGTCGGGTCACGCGGTGTGGAGTGTGAGCCCGTAGCGGCTGAGGATCTCGTTCACGGGCTGGTACCAGGTCTCGCCTCCGCTGCTGCAGTTGCCCCAGCCCCCGGAGGTGACGCCCTGCGCCTGGTCGCCGCTGATGAACGAGCCGCCCGAGTCGCCGGGTTCGGCGCAGACGCTCGTCTTGGTCATCTGGTGCACCGCGCCCTGGCTGTAGTTGACGGTCTCGTTCTTCGCGAGGACGTTGCCGCAGTGCCAGTGCGAGGTCGAGCCGGAGCGGCAGATCGACGCTCCGATGGGGGCCTCGCGCGAGCCGCGGACGAGCTGGTCGGAGACGGTGCCCCAGCCCAGGACGACGGGAACCGTCCACCAGCCGCTGCCCACGTTGACCCAGGCGTAGTCGTTGTCCGGGAACGAGGAGCCCTGGAAGTTGCCGATGTAGCTGCCGTCCCAGCCGCTGACGCCCGCGCTCGGCCGGCCGCAGTGGCCCGCCGTGACGAAGCCGCCGTACACGGAGAAGCCTATGGAGCAGCGGACGTTGCCGGTGTAGTAGGGATCGCCGCCCACCGTGCCCGCCGCGAAGGTGCTCGGCGCCTTGTCGGTCTGCCGAACGGTGACGGGACCCGACGCACCGGCGCGGGCGACGAAGTCCTGGACATCGTTGTCATTCTTGTGTGCGGAGACCACGCTGATGACGACCGTGCTGGACTTGGGGTCGACGTGCCAACTGCCCACGCCGGCCGGTGCGTCGAGCGCGTCGATGCGTGCCATGGTGGCGTCGAGCTGCTTCTGGCTGTGTTTGACGAGCGTGACCTGGGCGCCGGTCGCCTCCACGGCCTCGCGCGAGGCCGCCCTGGTGAGGGCGACCACGAGCCGGCCGCTCTTCACGTCGAACCAGGAGCCGCCATACGAGGTGCCGGCCACGCGCCGGGCGGTGCGCTCGACGCCGCGTGCCGCTGTCTCGTCGGCGAGCCTTGCGGTCGCCTGCTCCTTGGTGAGTCCGAGGTCCTTCCGCATGGCCGCGATCAGCGCCGACGAGGCTGGTGCCCGGTGCGTCGGGGCCGCGGCGAGGGGGGCGTCGTCGGCCTCGGCCTGGGTGAGTCCGACGGCCGCGGCGGTGACGAGTAGTGCCGCCGATACGGCGGCACGCAGAACTGTAGTGCTTCTCAAGGGAGTTGCCTTTCGTCGATCCGATGGTCGGTGAGTGGGGCGAAGGGCAGGAGAGAGCGCTCTCAGAGTTGCGTGGAAGAGGGTAGTGGGTGACGGTAGACAGGTCCACGCCAATGCACGTCCGCTCTCTCGGCGTTCGTCCCGGAGTGCGGAGGCTCGTTCGGAATCGTTCGGGAGTCCTCCTCGGCGGAAGACCGGGCGAGAGGCCGGAATCCTCCGCCGCGTCCGATTCCGTACGTCCTCGTCGGAGGTCTCCCGACCGCCTTCCGGTGTCACATTCAGTCAGCGTCCGGTGCCACTGCGACCGCTTCTCCGCGATCTTGAGGCCGAGGATGAACAGCGTCTGATCACCGCCGTGTTGGCAGTAGGCTCAACCTGCTGCGGCGCCCCGATGATCACTCCTGCTCGGTAGGGCATTGACCCGTGGCGATCGACGGATCTCAACGGCGTGAGGATGAAGTACACGTGCTGATAGCGGGGCGGTATCGGCTGCACACCACTCTCGGGCGGGGCGCGATGGGGGAGGTGTGGCGGGCGCACGACGAGATGATCGGCCGGTCCGTGGCCGTGAAGCTGCTCCTCTCCCAGGACGCCGACCCGACGGCCGCGGCCCGGTTCCGTCTGGAGGCGCAGACCGCGGGCCTGTTGAACCATCCTCATGTGGTGGGCGTCCTGGACTTCGGGTCGTACGAGAACCGGCTCTTCCTCGTGATGGAGCTGGTCGAGGGCGACAGCCTCGCCCATGTTCTCGCCACCGCCGGGACGCTTCCCGCCGAGCAGGTCGCGCGGATCGCGGCCCAGGCGGCCGCGGGTCTCGCCGCCGCCCATCAGCAAGGCATCGTGCACCGGGACATCAAGCCCGGCAATCTGATGCTGGACGCCGAAGGCAGCGTCAAGATCGGCGACTTCGGAATCGCCCGCTTCCTGGACGACCCGGCGGGCGGTCTCACCGCGACCGGGCAGATCGTCGGTACCAGCCTGTACCTCGCACCCGAGCGGGCCCTGGGCAAGACCGCCGGGCCGCCGTCCGACATGTACTCCCTCGGCTGCGTCCTGTACCAACTCCTCACCGGTCGGCCGCCGTTCCAGGCCAACAGCCCGGTCGCGGTCCTCCATCACCACCTCGACACCGCGCCCACACCGCCCCGGGAACTCGGCGCCGACCTGCCGCCCGCCTTCGAGAACTATCTGCTCGGCCTTCTCGCCAAGCAGCCCGACGACCGGCCCACCGCCGTACAGGCGGCCGCCTGGTACAGCACGGGGGCCTGGCAGGGGCGTCCCGAGCCGCTCCCGCCCGCGGTGCCGGAGCCCAGACGCCACCGGCAGGACCCCAGAGCCACCGGCCCCGCGACCACGTACGCCCTGCCGTCGGTGTCGCGGGACGCCTCCGGAGGCCACCGGTCACGCCGACGCCGGCGTCCGGGAGTCGGTGAGCTCCTCGGCCACCGGTCGCGAGCGGTGGGCGCGGCTGCCGGAGTGGTGGTGGTCTTCCTGCTGGCGGTGCTCGTGGGCGTGGCGTGGTTCTCGCCCGACAGCAGCTCCGCGGAGACACCGCGGCCCGGCCCGAGCGCCGCGGTGGAGACAACTCCCGCGGCGACCGCGTCGAACGGCTCTCCCGCGGGTTCGTGACCGGCGGGACGGACAGTGAGGGCAGCGGTCCTGCCTCGGGCAGGGGACCGTTCGTGAGCGGGACTCCGTCCGCGGTGCACGGCAGCCGGAAGCGGCGACGCAGCGGCACGCCGTCCCGCTCCTCCGGCGGCGGTCCCGCCCGCCGCGGGCCCTCGCCGAGGAGCCGGGGACGCAACCGACGCGCGCCCCGTGCGGCATATCCCGAGGCGCGGACGTCGGCGAGTCCAAGGGAGTGAGGCCAGGGGAGTGGGTCAGCGCCTGCCCTTGGACAGCAAGTGCGGCGCGCGCGTCGCGACCGCCTTCATGAGCTGCCGCTTCGACGGGTTCACCATCGCGGTGCCGGCCAGGGTCACGGTCGGGACGGTCTCGTTGCCCTGCGCGACCGAGCGGACGAAGGCCGCGGCCTCGGGGTCCGCCCAGATGTTTCTCTCGGTGTACCGCAACCGGCTGAAGCGCAGCCGCAGTCGCAGTCTCATGCAGTACGGGCACAGCGGCCGCCAGTAGACGACCACGCCCTCGTCGTTCCCGGTCACCCGTTTCCCCCTTGATCGTCACGGCGCTCGGGGCAGCGTAGACGAGCGAGGCGTCGGTGCCCAGCGGATGCGGAAGGAGAGTGGAGCCGGGCCGGCGGACGCAGAACGCCCCTGCGCGGGGGTGGATCCCTTCGCTTCAGCGGGGGAAATCGACGCACGCCGGTACTCCGGTCGCGCGACGCGCTCGAAAGAATATGGTGGAACTCTGACAAACCGGATTGCATAGGCGGGTAACGGTCTACGGAAGTGTCATGGATGTATCGCTGGGCGGACATGGCCGACCGGGTTCGGAGCTGGACGAAGCGGTTATCGGGGCTCTCTTCACCGAGTCCCCCGTAGGTCTTCATGTCCTGGACACGCAGCTGCGGCTGGTGCGATTCAACACGGCGGCCCGCTTCGCCCGGGCGTTCGCCCTCGATGAGGCGCTGGGCCGCCATCCGAGGGAATGGGCCGGTGATTTCTACTCGGGCGCGTACGAGGCGACGCTGCTCGAGGTGCTGGACACAGGCGTGCCCTCTCTGGACGTGGAGGTGCGGGGCCACCTGAGTCCCGGTTCGCCCGAGCTCGTGCTGTCGGTGTCCTGCTTCCGGCTGGAGGACGCCGCGGGGGGAGTGCTGGGGCTGGCGACGGCGGTCTTGGACATCACCGAGCGGCAGCGGGCACGATCGCGCCTGGATCTGCTGGAGCGGGCGAGCGGGCGCATCGGCACGACGCTGGACATCTTCCGTACGGCGCAGGAGTTCGCCGACGAGATGGTGCCCGCGCTGGGCGACGGAGTGGTGGTCGAAGTCCTGGACTCCGTCCTGCGGGGCGAGGTCTCCGCACCGGGGACGATCATGGAGTACGGGGCCCTGCGGTGTACGGGCCGTCGTTCCGTGGACCCGGAGGCCGAGCGGAGCCTTCCCTCCATCGGCGAGGCGATCGGCCTTTCCGCGGCGACGCCCTTCGCCCAGAGTCTGTCCGACCTCCGCCCACGCATCGTCCCGCACCTGAGCTCGGACGCCGACTGGCTGGTGCGGGAACCGGTGCGGGGGCGCCGTATGGTCGAAGCGGGGGCGCATTCGCTGCTGGTGCTCCCCTTGGCCGCCCGCGGCTCAGTGGTCGGGGTGGCGCACTGCTACCGGGCTCGCACCGCGCACGCCTTCGACGACGGCGAGCTCGCGCTGGCGGCCGATCTCGCCGACCGCGCGGCCCTGTGCCTGGACAACGCCCGGCTGTACACCAGGGAGCGATCGGCCGCCCGCATCCTCCAGCTCAGTCTGCGACCGGCCCGGGTCGCCGGTCACGCCGCGGTGGAGACCGCCTACAGCTATTGCCCGCTCGGCGCCGGCGGTGACTGGTTCGATGTCATCCCTCTGTCCGGGGCGCGGGTGGCCCTGGTGACGGGTGACACGCCGGGCCGGGGCCTCCGGGCCGCCGCCACCATGGGCGAGGTGAGGGCGGCGATCAGCGCGCTGGCCGTTCTCGACCTGGCACCCGAAGAGGCCCTGGAACGGCTGCACGCCCTGGTGACCCGTCTCCGCGGTGAGCGGCCTCGGCTGCAGGACGCCGCAGCCGACGACGAGACCCAGAACCCCACCTGTCTCTACCTCGTCTACAGCCCCATCACCCGCCGCTGCTCCGTAGCGAGTGCCGGGCATCCGCCTCCGGTGCTGGCACGCCCCGACGGGACCGCCGAGTACGCCGTGGTGTCCACCGGGCCGGCGCTCGGCCGTGGTCTTGCGAAGTACGGCACGGCCGAGTTCGAGCTCGCCGAGGGCAGCGTCATCCTGCTGTCCAACACCGCCATGCTGCGTGCCGTCTCGGAGGACCCGGAGGAGCAGTTGACCCGCGTCAGCGACGCGTTGCTGCCGGCCGACCGGCCGCTGCAGGAGATCTGCGACGAGGTGCTCTACAAGCTGACGCCCGAGCATGTGGACAACGACGCGGTCCTGCTGCTGGCCCGTACCCGAGCCCTGGGACCGGACCAGGTCGGATCGTGGACGGTGCCCAACGACCCTGCGGCCGTTGCCGAGGCGCGCTCCCGCACGGAGCGCCAACTGGCGGCCTGGGGCCTGGAGCAGCACGCCTTCACCACCACCTTGGTGGTCAGCGAACTCGTCACCAACGCGGTCAGGTACTCCGACGGCCCCATCGAAGTGCGTCTCATCCTCGAAGGCCCCGTCATCGTCTGCGAGGTGAGCGACGGCAGCAGCACGGCGCCGCACCTCCGGCATGCCGAAGAGGCCGATGAAGGCGGCCGGGGCCTCTATCTCACCTGGCAGGTCAGCCGGCGCTGGGGGACCCGGCCCGAGGCTCGCGGGAAGACGATCTGGGCGGAGATCGCCCTGTCCGAGGACGACTGAGCCGCCGATCAGGGACAGGGCGACGATGCCCGCCTCGGCGACGCGAAGCACTCGTCCCTCAACCGGGAGAGTTCCGCACGGCGTTCGGCGGTGAGCAGGTCCCCGTCGAGGCCGCGGGCCACGCCCGACGCGACCATGAGCAGTTCGGTACGGAGGTACTCCGGATCCGGCTAGAACTCCTCCGTGGTCCAGTCGCCGCCCACGTGGGCGTGACCGCGAGACCAGAAGGGACCACTGACATCGAACGTGGACCGTGGGGTGACGAGGAGTCATGCCCGGCCGTGTCGCCCCCGCCGCCCGGACGACCGTCCGTTAGGCTCGCAGCGCCACACCGGGCCCGAGTTCACGGAGGACAGGACGGCGGGGATCAATCGCGAGCGCCTCGTCAGAACGCTGACGTTCTGGCTGCGTCCCGCCTTCGCGTTGCGGGTCATCAGCCGGTTCCAGAGGATCGTGGGCTTCGACCGCTCGATGGCTCTGGCATCCAGTGCGCTCACCGCGATGATCCCGCTCACCATCCTCTGCGGTGCCGTGCTGAGCAACTTCTCGGACTACGACGCCGCCGAGCGCATCATCAAGCGCTACAGCCTCACGGGGAAGGGCGCCGAGGCGGTCCGGTCACTTCTCTCCCCCGAGGGCACCAGCACGAGCGTGGGCGTCTTCGGAAGCCTGTTCCTCATCATCTCCGTGCTGAGCTTCGCGCGCGCCTCGCAGCGACTGTTCGAGCAGACATGGCAACTGACGCCGCTGAGCGTCCGCAACACGCGGAACGGTCTGTGGTGGATCCTCGCGCTCGCCGGCTACGCGGCGGTCACCGGCTGGCTCCACGCGGCCCTCGGGGGAAGCAAGCTGGAACTGCTGGCCGCGGTGGGCGAGATTCCGGTGAGTGTCGCCTTCCTCGTCTGGAGCGGCTGGGTCCTGTCCGCGAAGCGGATCGCCTGGCGGGACCTGCTGCCCTTCGGCATCACCGCGGGCGCTCTGACCGCGGTCTATTCGGTGGGCGCGACCATCTACCTCCCGCGCCTGTTCAACTCCTACGCCGCGCGGTACGGAGCGGTCGGCGCCGTCTTCGCGATGATCTCGGCGCTCTTCGCCGCGATGTTCGTCATCGTCGCGTCGGCGGCCCTCGGGCGTGAGATGCGGGCGGAGCTCGTCCGGATCCGCGCGGGCGACCGCCCCTCCGACGACGAGGTCCGCCGACAGTGGGACAGGGTGGTCGAACAGACGCGGTCGCGGTGGCGCACCACACGCGAGCAGGTCTCCCACTACCGCTCCAAGGACGCGAAGAAGCCCTAGGCCGCACCGGCACGTGCCCGCCATGAGCTGCCCAGGTGGCGACCCCCGTCCGGCGGCCCGGGACCGGCCGTCGTACGGCTAGGTCGCGCGGGCGACGAGGAGGGCGACGTCGTCGTGGTCGTCGGAGTTGCGCAGGCCGTACAGCAGGAGGTCGCAGATCTCCTCGAGTGGCCGGCGCGGTTCGTCGAGGAAGCTGAGGAGGACGTTCAGGCGGTCGTCGATGGGATGGAGCCGGGTCTCGACGAGACCGTCCGTGTAGAGGACGAGCAGGTCGGCGGGGTTGAGTTCGACCGTGGTGGTCTCGAAGGGGATGCCGCCGACGCCGAGCGGGGCTCCCGTCGGCAGGTCCAGCAGCACGGGGGCGGTGTCCGGACGGGCCAGGGCGGGCGGCATGTGCCCGGCATTGGCGATACGGCACTCCCTCGTGCGGGGGTCGTACACGGCGTAGAGACAGGTGACGATGTAGTGCTCCAGATCGCACGTGATCTTGTCGAGGTGCTGGAGCACGTCGCCGGGCTCGAGGTCGAGGTCGGCGTAGGCGCACGTGGCGGTGCGCAGCCGGCCCATGGTGGCGGCGGCGTCGATGCCGTTGCCCATGACGTCGCCGACGACCAGGGCGGTCCGTTCGTCGGCCAGCGGTATGACGTCGTACCAGTCGCCGCCGACTTCGCTGGTGGCCTGGGCGGGCTGGTAGCGGGAGGCGACCTCCAGACCGTTCAGGTGCGGTGGGTGTTCGGGCAGCAGGCTGCGCTGGAGGGTGACGGCGGTGTTGCGCACGCTCTGGAACCAGCGGGCGTTGTCGATGGCCACGGCGGCGCGGGTGGCCAGCTCGGTGGCGAGGACCACGTCGTCGTCGTCGAAGGGGAGCGGGTTTCGGGTGCGCTTGAGGTCGAGGGCGCCGAGCACCTCGCCGTGCGCGATCAGCGGAACGGCGAGATACGAGTGGACCCCGGCCCGGGCCAGCAGGGCGGTGCCCTCGGCGTCGCGGGCGATGCGCGGCAGATCGTGCTCGCCGACGTGCCGTACCAGGACCGGCCTGCCGGTGTGGACGCACAGGGTCACCATGCGGTCACCGTCGTACGCGGCCAGATCACCGGGGGGATCGGCGGCGCGCAGGGCCACGGTGGGGTGGGACGCCTTGAGAGCCAGCGCGCGGAAGAACTCCGGGCCGTTGTCCGGTCGGCGCTTGCGGCGGCACGCCAGGGCGGAGTCGAGGACGTCCACGGCGACCACGTCGGCCAGCTCGGGGGTGGCGATGTCGGCCAGCTCGCGGGCGGTCTGCTCCACCTCCAGGGTGGTCCCGACGCGCGTGGAGGCGTCGGCGATGAGCGCGAGGCGCCGCCGCGCCCGGTCGGCCTCGGCGGCCGCGCGATGGCGTTCGGTGACATCGACGACCGAGGCCGCCGCGCCAAGGACCCGCCCGCCGGGGTCCTCCAGCCGGTAGAACGACAGGGACCAGGCATGCTCGTGCTCGGGATCGGCCGGTGGACGGCCCACGTGGTACTGGTCGAGCAGCGGCGTCCCCGTGGTGAGCACTTGCCGCAGCGCGGACTCGACGGTGTCCACGTCGGGAAAGGGCAGCGTCTCCCGCAGATGACGCCCGATGTGGTCCTCCGCGGGGATGCCGTCGATCCGTTGCAGCGCCGGGTTGACCATGAGGTAGCGCAGGTCGGGGTCCATCAGGGCCAGACCGATCGGGGACTGGTTGATCAGCTGTTCGCACAGGGCCAGATCGGTCTCCACACGCTGGAGCAGGGTGTGGTCGGCCGCGATGCCGAGGGCGTAGACGTCCCCCAGGTCGTCCAGGAGCCGCATGTTGCGGAACTCCATCAGCCGGGTGCTGCCGTCCTTGTGCCGGATGGGGAAGGCACCGGCCCAACTGCGACCCGTCTCCAGCACGTCGGCGAACAGCTTCGTGACGGACTGCAGGTGTTCGGGGTGGATGATCAGGCGCGCCGCGTACTTGCCGAGGGCCTCCTCCGCCGTGTAGCCGATGAGCTCCTCGGCCTGGGGGGTCCAGAACACGATGCGCCCCTCGGCGTCGAGGACCATCGCGCCCACACTGAGCACATCCAGCAGGCCGGTCGGCCGGATCGACTGTGGTTCGTAGCCTCCACTGCCGGTCTGCGAGGAATCGGCTTTCATCCCTGGCCCTCCTCCGCCGGCCGGCGCGGTGTGCCGGGCTTCGTCGCCGTTGCCGCGCACCTGCGTGCCGACCCCGGCCCTTCCATGCTGCGCCCTGCCCTCGGCCTTGCCCACTCCAGAGCGGCGCCTTGGCATGTTCAGGGCCACTGGGAGGGTGCTGTGCGGCGCCGCCCGGAGCGTTTGCCGGGCGGTGCGGAGCGGCTCTGCCCCGGCGTGCGGCGTCCCTCGGGACGTCCTGACGTATCCGCGTCAGGACCCGTGAACGGTCCGGCCCGCCCTCGTCCGGTGATCATCCGCCGGACCGTGCACATCGGGCGGACAAGCAGGAACATGGGTCCTGTAAAGGATGAAATTCATGGATTCTGCGCGAGAAGATTCCGATGCGCCCGCGTCCGAAGGACCGGGCGATCCCTTCGACGCGTCCACCGACGCGGCGGCGGTGGTGTCCGGCGACGGGGTCGTGGTGGGCTGGACGCGGGGTGCCGAAGCACTCCTCGGCTACCCGGCGGCCGAGATGGTCGGCTACCCGGCCGCGCATCTTCTCGCGATGCCCAGGGATCCGGTGCGTGCGGCAGGTGTCGCGGAACGGTGCCGGGCCGGAATGGGCTGGAGCGGCCTCATCCCCGTACGGCACCGCGACGGTCGCCGCATCGACGTGGACCTGCGCGTGTCCGCGTCCTTCCATGTCGGCGACGGCGAGTGCTTTCTGCTCTCGGCGCGACAGCACAGACGGCAGTGGACGGTCGGCCCGTCCTTCCTCGACGGATTCCTGACCCGTTCGCCCGTCGGCATGGCGGTGCTGGATCTGCAACTGCGCTACGTCTGGATGAACGACACCCTGGAGCACCTGGGCGGGGTGCCGCGCGAGCAGCGGCTCGGGCGTCGTCTGACCGAACTGCTGCCGGGGCTGCAGGCGGAGACCATCGAAGGGCTGATGCACAAGGTCCTGGCGACCGGCGAACCGGTGATCGACTACGAGTACCTGGGATGGAGTTGGGCCGACCCGCACCGCCGACACGCCTACTCCACCTCCTTCTTTCCGTTGCTCGGCGTCGACAGCTCCTACACCGGGGTGTGTTACATGGTCCTGGACGTCACCGAACGGTGGAACGCCCGGCAGCTCCTGTCACTGGTCAACGAAGCCGGGACCACCATCGGCCGGAGCCTCGACGTCATGCGGACGGCACAGGAACTCGCGGACTTCGCCGTCCCCCGCTTCGCGGACTTCGTCGTCGTCGACGTCCTGGAATCCGTGCTCAGCACCGAGGGGCACGGAGCGTGGCTCTCGGACGCGGGACCCGCGCCGGCCAAGCCGATGATGCGGCGCGCCGGGATGCGCTCGGTGCGGGAAGGCTGCCCGGAGGCCGTGGCACAGATCGGCGACCGTGCGGACTTCCTCCCTCCGCCGCACGACGTGCACCTGCTCACCAACGGCGAGCCCGTCCTCATCCAGGTCCTCGATCCGTCCGACGACCTGTGGATCGCCGAGGAGCCGGCGAGAGCGGAAAGCATCCGCCGGTACGGGCTGCACTCCCTCATCTCCGTGCCGATGCGGGCGCGCAACACCGCCCTCGGCCTCACCACGTTCGTACGGTCCGTCAATCCGATCTCGTTCCAGCCCGACGACGTCCTGCTGGCACGCGAGGTGGTGGCACGCGCGGCGCTGTGTGTCGACAACGCCCGCCGCTACACCCGGGAACACACGGCGGCGGTCACCCTTCAGCGCAGTCTGCTGCCCCACGCCCTGTCGGGCGGGACAGCGCTGGAGGTGGCCTCCTCGTATCTGCCGGCGGACCCGAGCGGCGGGGTCGGCGGCGACTGGTTCGACGTCATCCCGTTGTCCGGGGCCCGCGTCGGGCTGGTCGTCGGCGACGTGGTCGGCCACGGCATCACCGCGGCGGCCACCATGGGCCGGCTGCGCACGGCGGTCCAGACCCTCGCCGACATGGAGATGCCCCCAGACGAACTGCTGGCGCACCTCGACGACCTCGTGCTCCGGCTGAGCGAGGAGAGGACCCATGAACCGGAGGCCGACCGGAGCACGACCGCGTCCTTCCTCGGAGCGACCTGCCTGTACGCCGTCTACGATCCCGTCACCAGGCGCTGCGCGATGGCCCGGGCCGGACATCCGCCCCCCGTCGTCGTCGCCCCCGACGGACAGTTCTCCTTTCCGGAACTGCCCGCCGGGCCTCCGCTCGGGCTCGGCGGGATGGCGTTCGAGACCCATGAGATCGAGCTCGCCGAGAACAGCCTGATCGGTCTCTACACCGACGGTCTCGTCGAGGGAGCGCACTACGACATGGAGATGGGCATGACGCGGCTCGGTGAGCTGCTCGCCCGGTCGGACCCGGACCTCGACACGCTGTGCTCGGACGCGGTACGGCAGCTCGTTCCCGTACCCCAGCCCGATGACATCGCCCTGCTCCTGGCGCGCACGCACAGCCTGGGAGACGACCATGTGGTCTCGTGGGAGGTGCCGGTGGACCCCGCCGCAGTCTCCGAAATGCGGGCCCGGGCCACCCGCGTCGTCGAGACATGGGGTCTCGGGAAACTGGCCATGACGACGGAACTCATCGTCAGCGAACTGGTCACCAACGCGATCCGCTACGCCGAACCGCCCATCCGGCTGCGGCTGTTGCGCGATTCCAGGCTGACCTGCGAGGTCTCCGACGCCAGCAGCACCGCCCCGCGGCTCCGGCATGCCCGGAGTATGGACGAGGGTGGCCGCGGCCTCTTCCTGGTGGCCCAACTCACCCATCGCTGGGGCGCCCGCCACACGCCGGACGGAAAGGTCATCTGGGCCGAACAGGAGATCCCGTGAACACGCCGGACCCGCACGGCCGGCTCCGGCGGTGCGCCTCTCTCAGCCGGGGCCGGCCTCCGGTCGATCCGCCCGGCCGGGATCGCCGTCGTGGTCACCGCACCAGGAACGGTACGCGGCGACGGCGGTGGGGAGTGTCGGGAAGATCCGGTCCTCGCCGACGGACGTGCTCAGCCCGTAGGCGTCGAGGTCGTCGCGCAGATCCTGCTTGACCCGGGCCATCGCGAACTCGATGCCACGGCCGTTGAGTTCCCGGCGCAGCTCGTCCAGCGAGTCCAGCGCGGTGATGTCCACCTCCACGTTGGCCTCCGCGTTGAGGACGAACCACCTGACCGGGACCTCCTGTTCGGCCACCGCGCCCAGGGCACTGCGCCGGAAGTCCTCCGCGTTGGCGAAGAACAGCGGGGAGTCGTAGCGGTAGACCAGCAGACCGGGGATCACCTTGGCGTCGGGGAAGTCGTCGACGTCGTGCATGCCCGCCATGCCCGGCACCAGCCCCTGGACCGCGTCGTGGGGCCGCGCCACCCTGCTCAGCAGCTCGGCGACCGACAGACCCACGGCCACCAGCACCCCGTACAGGATGTCGAGGGCGAGGACTCCGACGAGGCAGCCGAGGGCCAGCAGGAGTTCACGCCGCCGGAAGGACGCGAGCCGCCGGAAGCCCGCCAGGTCGATCATCCGGATCGCGGCGTAGACGACCAGCGCGCCGAGTACGGCCTTGGGGGTGTCGGTGAGCAGCGGGCTCAGGAAGAGGAGCACGGCGAGGACGGAAACCCCGGCGGCGAGCCCGTACGCCTGGGTGTGGGCGCCCGTGGAATGCGCGAGTGCCGTACGGCTGGCGCTGCTGCTCACCGGGAAACCCTGAAGGGTGCCGGCGCCGAGGTTCACGGCGCCCAGGGCCAGCAACTCCTGGTTCGCGTCCAGCGGAGCGCTGTCGTCGGTGGTGAAGGCGCGCGCGGTCAGGATGAAGTCGGTGTAGGCCACCAGCAGGACGCCGACGGCGGGCAGCAGCAGTTGGGGCAAGGTGTCGAGAGCGGGGAAGTCCGGGCGGGGCAGCCCGGCGGGGATCTCCCCGATCACCGCGAGGCCGCGGTCCTGAAGGTCGAACGCCGCGACCACGGCCGTGCCGAGGACGAGGGCCAGCAGCGGCCCCGGGACGCGCCACCGGAAGCGTGTGGCCAGATAAAGGAAGACCAGCGTCAAGGCGCTGAACGTCACCGTCGTGGGATGGATCTCGTCCAGGTTCCCCAGGAAGGAGGCCAGCTTCGGGAAGAACCCCGAGCCGTCCGTCGGGACACCGGTGAGCTTGGTGAGCTGATCCACCATCATGATCAGCGCCACGCCCGCCAGATACCCGATCAGCACCGGCCGGGACAGCAGATCGGCCACGAATCCCAGCCGCGCCGCCCACGCCACGAGACACATCAGACCCACCGCGACGGCGAGCCCGGAGGCCAGGACCGCGTACCGCGCGGGATCGCCGCCGGCGAGCGGTCCCACGACGGTCGCGGTCATCAGCGCCGTCGTCGACTCGGGCCCCACCGACAGAAGCCGGGACGAACCCAGCAGGGCGTACAGCACGATGGCGGGGAGGATGGCCCACAGACCCACGACGGGCGGCAGTCCCGCGACACTGGCGTACGCCATGACCTGCGGCACCAGATAGGCGGCGACCGTGACCCCGGCCAGGAGGTCCCCGCGCAGCCAGCTCCGGCGGTACCCCCTGAGCACCGCGAGGCCGGGCACCCCCGGCACAGCACGGCGCCACCCTCCGCCTGGGGAGCCGGGGTGCTTCGACACGCGTGTCCTTCGGGTCGGTCCGCGGGGTTACGGACGGGGGGCCCGCGCACTCATGCGGTGCGCCGCGTCCTGCGGGCCAGGAGCTTACCCACCTCCCACACGACCAGGAGGGCGACGGCGGACAGCAGCGCCCAGCCGAACTGCCGCAGGTCGATCTCGGTGGTTCCGAGGATGCGGCGGAACCCGTCCAGCTGGGTCACCAGCACCGCGAGGACGAACTGGGCCAGTGCCGTCCAGTTCATCTGCTTGCTGTCGAACGTGCTCGTCGTCAGCACGGAATCCGTCTCACTACGGCATTCGAACGCGGCCACGATCAGACAGAGCGCGAACGCGGTGAACGCCATCGAACTGCCGATGCGGACGCTGTCGAAGTGGGATTCACCCAGCTTGATCAACCCGAGCAGAATGAGTGTGATCGCCAGTCCGCTGAGACAGACCGTCACCATCACGGGGCGCGTCAGCACCGACTCCCCCCGCGGACGGGGGCTGCGCCGCATCAGTCCCGCGCTCTCCTGGTCGAAGCCGAGCGCGAAGCCGAACGAGGCGTTGACCACGAAGTGGATCCACAACACCTGCGGAGGGGTGAAGGGTTCACCGGCGGCGATGTTGAAGATGGTTGCCCCGAGGAAGGTCAGCACGAACGTGACCAGCAACAGCAGGACGAAACGGATGTACTTGGTGAGGTTGTCGTAGAGCTTGCGGCCCTGCTCCACGGCGTAGACGATCGTCGCGAAGTTGTCGTCGGACAGGATCATCCGCGCCGCGTTCTTCGCCACGTCCGTACCGCTGCCCATGGCGATACCGATGTCGGCGGACTTGATGGCGGGAGCGTCGTTCACGCCGTCGCCCGTCATCGCGACGACATCACCCTTCTTCTTGAGCGTGTCCGCGAGCAGCACCTTGTGCTCCGGCGCGACCCGCCCCACCACACCGATGCCGTCGATACGGGCCAGCTGCTCCCGCTCCGGCAGCGCCGCGAAATCGGCACCGAGGACCGCCTCGCCGGGGATCCCGAGCTGCCGGGCGATGGCGGCGCCGGTGGTGACGTCGTCCCCCGTCACCATGCGGACCCGGATATGGGCGGCCTGGGCGCTGGCCACGGCGGTCCGGGACTCCTCGCGAGGCGGATCGACCATCCCGACCAGACTGGTCATCCGCAGGCCGGTGACGTACGAGAGCAGGTCCCCGCCGGGATCGAAGTCGGCCGGGTCCAGGTCCCGGGTCGCCGCCGCCATCACCCGGCGTCCCTCACCGCCCATGCGCTCGGACTGTTCATCGGCGCGCCGGCTGAGCTCGTCGTCCCACGGGACGGTCGCGCCGCCCGACAGCGCGGTGGCCGCGCGGGCCGTGACCGCCGGAGCCGCGCCCTTGACGAAACAGCGCACCACCGGCCGCCCGTCGGCGTCGACGGTGGAGTTGAAGGTGGCCATCAGCTTGTAGCCCGGGTCGAAGGGCAGCGTGGCGATACGGGACAGCCGCTCGTGCGTGGCGTCGATGTCCAGCCCGGCCTTGTGGGCCAGCACCAGGAACGCGCCCTCGGTGGGATCGCCCACGACCTCGCCGTCCACCAGCTTGGCGTCGTTCGCGACGAGGTACGGAAGGATCGCGTCCTCGATGCCCGCGGAGGCGCCCGCGGCGTGATGGATCCTCCCGTCGAGGCCGTATCCCGTGCCCGAGACCGTGTACCGGTCGGTGGGGGTCACGACCTCCACCGCCGTCATCTGGTTCATGGTCAGCGTGCCGGTCTTGTCCGAGTTGATCGCCGACGTGAAGGCCAGGGTCTCGACGGACGGCAGCTCCTTCACGATCGCGTTGCGCTTCGCCAGATTGAGACTGCCGACGGACAGGATCGCCTGGGTCACCGTGGGCAGGGCCTCGGGAATGGCGGCGATGGCCAGCGAGACCGCGCTCACGAACAGGGCGTCCCACGCCTGGTCACGGCTGCGCCCGAGCGCGAACATCACGATCATGGTCAGGCCCGCGGCGGCCGTGATCCACAGGGTCAGCGTGTCGAGCTCCCTGGTGAGCGGCGCCTCCTCCCGCTCGGTCGCCGACAGCATCTCCGAGATCTTTCCGAGCTCGGTGCCCTCACCGGTCCCGGTGACGACGGCGACACCGCTGCCATGGGTGACCGGGGTGTGCATGAACGCCGTGTTCGACTGATCCCCCGGGCCGAGCAGGACTTCCGGCAGCGTCGTGGCGTCCTTCCCGGCGGGAACGCTCTCGCCGGTGAGCGCCGACTCGTCGATCTGCAACGCGTGGGCCTCGATGATCCGCCCGTCCGCGGGGACCTGGTCCCCGGCGGAGATGAGCACGACATCGCCCACGACCAGCTGCTCCGCCGGGATCTCCGACTCGGTTCCGTCCCGCCGCACCCGGGCCGTGGCCGTCAGCATGGACTTCAGCGCGTTCATCGCGCTCTCGGCCTTCCCCTCCTGCCGCAGGCCCACGATCGCGTTCAGCAGCGTCAGCAGGACGAGCAGGATCGCGGTGCTCCACTCGGAGATCGCCAGCGACACGACCGCCGCCACCACGAGGACGATCTGCATGTAGCTGCGGTACTGCTCGATGAACCGCCGCCACGCCGGTGTCGCCTTCTCCTCCGGCAGTGCGTTCGGCCCGTTCTGGGCCAGCAGTTCGGCGGCCCGGGCCGCGGTGAGTCCGGACGCGGGATCGACACCGAACGCCGACGCGACTTCCTGCGGAGAACGCGCGTACCAGAGCTCTGGAGCAGCGCGCTCCGGAGCCGCCGGGCCGCTCGACTGCATCCCCATCTCAGCTCTCCGATCTGGATCCGGTCCGCCGTCCGTGAACCCGGGGACTTACTTCCGCTTGCCCTTCCCGGTCCGCCGTGCCGAGGCGGAGGCCTGCTTCCCCTTTGCCTTGCGGCCGTCGCGGCGCTGTCCGTCGCTCGCTTCGGGGACCGGGTGCCGGGCCGCGTACGGATCGGCCGGCGCGCCCTCGGGAGCGTCGGCCTCCAGTTCCCGCCGGGCGGCGCCGAGGTCCTTGCGCGCCTCCTTGCCGACCACGGGATAGCGGGGGTCGATGTCCATCAGGGTGTTCGCCAGCACCGCCGCGGTGCAGATGCGCGCGAACCACTTCCGGTCCGCCGGGACGACGTACCACGGCGCCCACGGCGTACTGGTCCGCGAGAGCATCTCGGAGAACGCGTGCTGGTACTCGTCCCACCGCCGGCGTTCCCGGACGTCGGCGGCGGAGAACTTCCAGTTCCGCTCCGGCAGGTCGAGCCGCTTCATGAAGCGGGTGCGCTGCTCCTCCTTGGACAGGTTCAGGAAGATCTTCACGACCTTGAACCCGTTGTCGGTCAGGTAGCGCTCCCAGTCGTTGATGGCCCGGTAGCGGCGATCCCAGATGTCCGGCCCGCGTACGTCCGCCGGCAGCCGCTGCCGGTCGAGGACCTCCGGGTGCACCCGGACGACGAGCACCTCCTCGTAGTGCGAACGGTTGAAGATCGCGATGTCGCCACGGGCGGGCAGCCGGGCGGCGTACCGCCACAGGTAGTCGTGGTCGAGCTCTTCGGCGGAGGGCTGCTTGAAGCTGCTCACCTTGACGCCCTGCGGGTTCACCCCGCTCATGACGTGCCGGATCGTGCCGTCCTTGCCTCCGGCGTCGAGCGCCTGAAGACAGAGCAGTACTCCGTACGTGTCCTGGGCGGCCAGCCGCTCCTGGTACTCGGCGAGCAGTGTCACCCCCGCCTTCAGCAGTTCCGGACCGTGCTTCTTCTTCAGGCCGGCCTTGTAGCGAGGATCGAAGTCCTCGCCCAGGTTCACCCGCGATCCCGGCTCGACCCGCAAGGGCTCGATGAGCCTCGCGACGCGTTCGGCCCTGGCATCCGTCATGACGACCCGCCTCTTTTCCTGTCACGGTGAGTGCCGCGCGCTCATGGGTGCTCACCGACCCGGCCCAGGTCGGAGGCGGGCGCGGGCCGGAGCCTGGCGGGTATCCATCGGCCGAGGAGGGGAGAGCGTGACGGGCTCCCGGCCGGCTGTGCCACCGGCCCGGCCGTCGTGGGCCGCGCCTCCGTCGAGTCGCCGACGGCCGCCGGTACGGGGGAGGTCGCTTCACGGTCGATGGCGCCGAGCAGCACCCTGACCCGGCGTTCGACCAGAATCGGGACGTAGGTCCTCACCCTCGCCTGCTGGAACGAACCGCGGGCCGTCGCGACCGCCCGATCCACGACGGACGGGTCGACCGAGGGGTGCGCGGCCTTCAACCTCGCCGCCAGGCGAAGGAGGGCGACCGCCTCGTCCTGGCGGACGCCCTCCTCAGCCGCCGGGGCCGTCGGCGGCAGGGTGCTCGCGGGTGGAGCGCCGGCGGCCCCGGCGGGTGGGGCGGGAGCGGTGCCCGCCGACGGAGCGGGAGCGGTGCCCGCGGGTGGAGCGGGAGCGCGACTCGCCCCCTGCGGCGCGCCGCTCTCGTCGCCCGTGGATGCCGGCTCATCCGTCTTCATCGCTCAACCGCCCGCGCGCTCGCAAGACTCAGATCCCAAGAGGTCGGAGACCGATGGCCGACGGCCCCGAACCGACCGTCCCAAGACGGCTCGACGGCCGGGTACGAGGCCGCCGCTTCACTCATTCTGAGTCCGCCCGGTCGAAACCGCCTCACGGACGACGCACCCGCGCGGGGGGCGCGTGCCACCGCGCAGACACAGGCGTGGAGGCCGCCATGTCGCGAAGCGGGCGCGACGGTCATGCCCGTGTACCGGCTCGTGCGTGACTGATGACGGACGGCGTGTCCGGCGACGGGCGGCGGCTCGTCGCCGGATCGGCTCGCGGCGGCCGGATGGTGCGTATCGCCTGATCGGCTCGCGGGGTCGGGTGGTGCGCGAGGCCGGATCGGCCCGCGGGGGTCAGGTGGTGCGCAGGGTCTGCTTCGCGAGTCGGTACGCGGGGAGCATCTCGGTGTGTTCCGCGGTGTCCAACCCACCGAGGTGCACGACGACCGGGCCGTCGTCGGTGGTGACGGCGAACGCGCACTCCTTCTTCGACTCGTCGAGCAACTCGCTGGTGTAGACGTACTCCACCTCGACGCCGGACATCCCGCCCGCCTCGAACGTGCGGTAGCTCGCCTTGCTCGCGCCGTCCTCGGCGGCCACGAAAGCCTTGAGCACGGCATCGGCGTCAGCGCCGCCCGGCTTTCCGGTCCAGACCCTGAGGTAGCCGATGTTCCCGGCGGGCTTGGCGTCTATTTCACAGGCAAGGGTGACCGGACCCTGACGAAGCAGCGCATCGGCGACCTCCCCGGCCAGGCCGTCCTCCGGGGAGCCGGAGCTGTCCGAGCCGGCCGTGGCCGTGTGTTGCGAGGCCGGGGCGACGGCCTTCGGCTTCCAGTCCTCGGCCGTGTCGAAGCCGACCGGCAGTTCGCAGGCCGAGCCCGCGGGACCGAGTGTGCCGCCGCTCTTGGCCACCGGACCGGCGGCACCGGAAGCCTTGTCCGTGGGCGTGGCGCTCACGGACGTCTTCGGACTCTCCTCGGTGGTCTCCGAGCAGCCTGTCGCGACGACGGTCAGCAGGGCCACGCCCGCCAGCCCGCGCCACCCGGCCCGCGCTCCCACACCCATCATGTGCTCCCCCTCTGGTCCGGTGGACAATGTAGACGAGGGCACGGGTGGCGAGTGCGGGGCGGGTGGGGCAGAGGTTCATGGTCACCTGTGAACCGGCATGATGTGCCGGTCCGCGCCGGATCGACGACGCGTTGACGACTCATCACCAAGACGTCGGCCGAACGTGGTCGGCTCGATTCGCACAAGGGCGTCGGCAGGACACATGTCAGGGCCGACCTGCGCGCGGCTCGGCGCTCCCCGTGCGGGGGTGAAGGGTCAGCCGAGCGCCTTGACCGCCTGGTAGTAGGTCCAAGCGGTGCTGTTGCAGGTGGTCTTGGTCGCGCCACTGTATGCGGCGCAGACCCGCTTCAGGTCTTCGTAGAGGGCACTGTCGAGACGTGCCTTGTTGGCGTCGAAGGCGCCTGCGGCCTTGTAGTTGCGATAGCCGAAGTCGTGGCGGGCACATGATGTGGCGAAGGGGAAGCCGAAGGGGTTGTCCGGGGACGTGGAGCAGTAGTCGGTGGACCAGTCGAACGCGTACGCCGACCAGGCCGCCTGGTTCGAGCGTGCGGCCACCCAGGTGTTGTAGCTCGAAGCGCTGGTCTGGGTCCAGCTGGACAGGACTTGAGGCTTGTCGGCAGGGGCTGCGCTAGCGGCTGTAGCGGTCGCCGTGATGGTTGCGACGGCCATGGCCGAGGCAGCGAGGCCGGTGGCGAGTCTTCGGTGCATCCCACACCTCCATGAGGCTGCGACCCGCCCGTCGGGCTGCAGGTTCATGACAAGAATGATCGGCACCGCGACCCTCCTTGCATAGTGTCTGGAACCCAACAATCAATTGACTAGGCGGAGTTGATGAGGGGCGCTCCATGGTTGCGACCACCATGGCGGACTATGGCTGGATGTGTTCCATGGGGCCGGCCGGCCCGCGCCTCCGAATTGTTTCGGTGGCGAGGCGGTCGGGTATCGCTGGAGCCGAAGTCCCCCCCGTACAGAGGGCCGGGCGTGCGCTCTGTCATGTCGCCGAAGCTGTCCGGCTGTTGGCTGCTTGTCGACCCTCATTGGGAGCCGGCGGCGGTGGAGCAGTCCGGCCCATGCCCGATGCCTTCATGTCTGACACCCATGTACATGTGTCTGCCTTGATGGGCTCATGTCCTCATGTCCGTGCCCCTGTGTCCAGGGGATCCGTGCAGGACCGTCTCACCCTGACCACGGATGGGGTGGTGACCCTGTCCGCCGTCGTCCTCGTCCGGTTCGGGCTCCGCTCACGCACTGGCCGGGATCACGGCGCGTCCGCCGGACAGGTACGGCGTGACCGGATCGGTCCGCACCCGGACCCGATGAGGTCTGTCCCATCGTGCGGGCGACGGTCAGAGTGGAGGCATGACCCGAGCACTGATCGTCATCGACGTCCAGGAATCCTTCCGCGCCCGTCCGCTGTGGGAGACCATCTCCAACCCGAAGATCGCCGACCAGGTGGACCGACTGGTCCGGCTCGCCCGCCGGGCCGGCGACACGGTGGTGTGGGTGCTGCACTCGGAGCCCGGCAGCGGCGACGTGTTCGACCCCGCACTCGGGCATGTCCGCCTGATGGACGAACTCCGGCGCGAGGACGGGGAACCGCTGATCCACAAGACCTCGCACAACGCCTTCACCACCACCAACCTCCAGCAACTCCTCACCGAGCGGGGCATCCGCGAGCTCACCGTCTGCGGAATCCGCACCGAGCAGTGCGTGGAGACCACCACCCGTCTCGCGAGCGACCTCGGCTACGCGGTCACCTTCGTCTCCGACGCCACCGCGACCAACCCCATCCCGCACCGTGACGCCCCCGCCGACCAGAGCGTGGCGGAACTGCTCGCGGACCCCCGCACCCTGGGCGCCGAGGAGGTCATCAGGCGCACCGAGTACGCCCTGGCCGGGCGCTTCGCGACCATCGCCACCGTCGATGAGCTGGAGACCTCGGCCGTGTCTCGGGCATGATGACCGGATCGTGAGCCACATCGTCTTCTTCCTGGTGCCCGGAGTCCATCTGCTGGACCTGGCCGGCCCCGCACAGGTCTTCTCCACGGTCGCCGACTTCGGGCACCCCTACACCCTCCACTACGTCGCCGAGCAGCCACAGATCCCCACCGCTCAGGGCTTGCCGGTGGTGGCCCGGCTCGACTGGCCCGAGCTCGGCCCCGAGGACCTGATCGTGGTACCCGGCTGGCGGACGCTGACCCTGGCCGACGGCCCCGCCATCGGTGAGGCCGGCCTGCAGGTTCTCCGGGACCACCACGCCAGGGGCGGCACCGTCGCCAGTGTCTGCGCGGGAGCCGACGCGCTCGGCAGGGCCGGGCTGCTCGACGGCCGTCGCTGCACCACGCACCACGACGTCCAGGACGATCTCTCCCGCCGCTACCCTCGGGCGGCCGTGGTCCGCGACGTCCTCTACACCGCCGACGACCGGGTCGTCACCTCGGCCGGCATCGCCAGTGGGATCGATCTCGCCCTGCACCTGATCGCCACCCGGCACGGCCCGGCCGTCGCCGCCCAGGTGGCCCGGGTCATGGTGGTCTACGCACGGCGCAACGGCCACGAACCGCAGGCCAGCGCGATGCTCCGGTACCGGTCCCACCTGGACGACACCGTGCACCGTGCGCAGGACCTGCTCGACGCCCGCTTCGACCGGCCGGTGCCCCTGCCCGACCTGGCCACGGCCGTCGGCGTGAGCGAACGCACCCTCACCCGCCTCTTCACCCGTGCCACCGGCGGCCTCACACCCCTGCGCTATCAGCAGGCCCTGCGTCTGGAGCGCGCCGAGCACCTCATCAGCCACGGCGTCACCGTCGACGCCGCCGCACGCGCGGTGGGCTTCGAGGACGCCCGCATGCTGCGCCGCCTACGGGCCCGCGCGAGCTGAACCGCCACCGCGCACGCCTGAGGCACGGACACGGACCTCAGGTGTCCTGGCCGGCTCCCGTGAACGCTGCCCGCTGGCGCGCGGCGTGTACGGCCGCCGCCAGCGAGGCGATGTCGTACGCGCCGTGGTGGCGGCGGCCGTTGACGAAGAACGTCGGCGTGCCCGAGACACCGCTGAGGTCGGCCGATTCGACATCCGTGGCAACTCGGGCCGCGCCCGCGCCCGCCCGGAGGTCGTCGCGGAAGCGGTCGTTGTCGAGGCCGATGCGAGCGGCGTACCGGAGCAGGTCCTTGGGGCCCAGGTCGCCCTGGTGCGCCATGAGGAGGTCGTGCATCTCCCAGTAGCGGTCCTGGCGGGCCGCGGCCTCGGCCGCCTCCGCGGCGAGCTGGGCGTCGGGGTGCACATCGGTGAGCGGAAGATGGCGCCACACATAACGGACGTCACCGAAGTCGGCGAGCAGTTCGCGCACCGCGGACTCGGCCAGACCGCAGTAGGGACACTCGAAGTCGCCGTACTCGACGAGCGTCACGGACGCGTCGAGCGGCCCGCGCACATGGTCGTGCTCCACGTCGACGGGTTCGCTGAGGTCGATGATGGCCTCGCCGGTGCCGAGGAGAGCCCGCGCACGGGAATGAGAGCCGAGGGCGCCGATCACCAGGGTGACGACCCAGGTGAGGAGGAACGAGCCCGCCACCGCGGCCAGAATGCCGATCTTCGCCTGCTCGAGACGGCTGCCTTCGAAGGCCAGCGACGCGATCAGCAGGGCCACGGTGAAGCCCACCCCGGCCAGCGTGCCCCCCGCGGTGATGGCGCCCCAGCCCACGGGCGGGTGAAGACGTCCCCGTCCGGCGCGCGTCGTGAGCCAGGTGCCGCCGATGATGCCGACGGGCTTGCCGATCATGTAGCCGAAGAGGATGCCGAGGGTGATCGGCGAGGTGAAGGCGTCGGCGAGCTGACCGGTGCTCAGGGTGATGCCGGCGTTGGCGAGGGCGAAGAGCGGCACGATCACATAGCTGGTCCAGGGATGGAACATCTGCTGGAGCCGCTCGTTGGGGGAGAGCGTCGAGGCGAGGCCGCGCCGCACCGTGCGCTCGAGTTCCGGGGTGGGCTGCTCGCGAAAGCGCCGGAACAGCCGGCTGGCGTGTTCCAGATCGCTGCGCTCGGCCGCGTACGCGTAGGTCATCATGCCCATCGCGAGACCCGTCACCACCGGGTCGACGCCCGACTTCAGGAGCGCGACCCAGATCGCCACGCCCAGCAGGCCGTACAAGGAGGGAATCCGCGCGCCGATGGTGCGCCGCAGCAGAAGGACGACCACGAACAGGCCGAGCGCCGTCAGCAGCGCGGGCAGCGAGATGGCGTCGCTGTAGGCGACGACGATGACGGCCAGGGCCAGGAAGTCGTCCACCACGGCGATGGTGAGGATGAAGACCCGCAGGTTGGTGGGCAGCCGCGACCCGAAGACGGCGAGCATGCCCAGGGCGAAGGCGGTGTCCGTCGACATGGCGGCACCCCAGCCGTGCGCCGCGGAGCCGTGGCCCACGGTGATCGCCAGATAGACGACGACGGGGACGATCATGCCGCAGAGGCCCGCCAGCAGCGGCAGGGTGACCCGGCGGCGCTCCCGGAGCTCTCCCAGGTCGAACTCGCGGCGCGCCTCGAGGCCGACGACGAAGAAGAACAGCGTCATCAGGCCACTGTTCACCCACTCGCGCAGGTCCAGTGACACTCCGCCCGACCCGACGCGGATCGACAGCTCGGTGCTCCACACCGTTTCGTACGAGTCGGGGCCGATGTTGGCCCAGGCCAGCGCCACCACCGCGGCGGCGAGCAGCACGGCGGCACTGCCGGTCTCCGTCCGCAGAAACGCGCGCAGCGGGCTTCGAGCGTCCGTGCCGCACTGACTCTGGCCTGACAGGGGCGATGCATCGAATGGCATGGTCACCCTCCGATTCTCGCCCCAGACCGGATCCGTCCACCTGCCGCCACCCCTCGGCGGGGGCGTGGAGGCAGCCGTTTGTTCATGGGTGCCGAAGACAAGGATCACCCAGTGCCTGCGCGCGGGCGATCTCACTCGCGGCCACGGCCGCGGGTCGAGACCGTGCGGTCCCCGCCCGCGCGAGGGAGAATCGTCTGGGCGACCCGCACCAGGAAGGACGTGGCGCTGTGGCGACATTCTCTCCCGGCTTCCGGGGGCGGCCGCGGTCCTCGGACGTGCGGCTGCCGCCAGGGCAGTACGAGACGTACGACTTCCCGGTGCTGTCGGCCGGGCCCACGCCCCGGGTCAGCCGCGACACCTGGCAGTTCACGGTGACGACCGAGGCCGGGACCACGCACGCCTGGTCCTGGACCGACCTGATGGCGCTGCCCTCCGAGCGGCCGACCGTCGACCTGCACTGTGTCACCAAGTGGTCCAAGTTCGAGACCCACTGGCAGGGCGTCTCGCTGGACCTCCTGCTGGAGGACGTCGAGACGGCCGCCGACTACGCACTGGTCCACTCCTACGGGGGCTACACCACCAACCTCCCCCTCGAGGACCTGCTCGACGGCCAGGCCTGGATCGCCTATGGCTACGACGGCGAGGACGTCACCCCCGAGCACGGCGGACCGGCCCGGTTGCTGGTGCCGCACCTCTACCTCTGGAAGTCGGCGAAGTGGGTGCGCGGGATCCAGCTGCTCCTCGATGACGAACCAGGGTTCTGGGAGAGCGCGGGCTATCACGACTACGGAGACCCATGGCGCGAACAGCGGTATCAAGGCGACTAGGAGACCGACTGCGATGGCGTACGGCCACGTTGGTGGACCGGCGACAGGAGGCACCGGCGGCCCGCACTCTGGTGCTGGAGGTTCCGGGGTGGCCGGGGCACCTGGCCGGCCAGCACGTGGACGTGCGGCTGACGGCCGAGGACGGCTACAGCACACAGCGCAGCTACTCGATCGCTTCCGCCCCCCACCAGGACCATGTCGAACTGACGATCCAGCGCGTCAGGGACGGTGAGGTGTCGCCGTACCTGGTGGACGATCTGGGCGTCGGCGACGCGGTGGAGCTGCGTGGACCGGTCGGCGGTTGGTTCGTCTGGCGCCCCGAGCAGACCGAACCCGTGCTGCTGGTCGCCGGCGGCTCCGGACTCGTACCGCTCATGGCCATGATCCGCACGCGGCGAGCCGACGGAGTCCGGTCGCCGTTCCGGCTGATCTACTCGGTGCGTACACCCGAGGACCGGCTGTACCAGGATGAACTCCGGCACACGGAACCGGGGTTGGACGTGGCCTACGCCTACACACGCAGTGCCCCGGACGGCTCGCGGCGCCCGCCGGGCCGACTGCGGGCCGAGGACCTGATGGCGGCCGGCCGGTCCGTCGAATTCGAGTCGACCGTCTACGTCTGCGGCCCGACCGGCTTCGTCGAGAGCGTGGCCGACCAGCTGGTCGACCTCGGCCACGCTCCCGATCTCATCCGCACCGAACGCTTCGGTCCCAGCGGAGGCTGACATGAGTACGCACCCCGTCGACGAGTCCTACGACGACGACACCTACCAGGACGGCAATGTCCTGGCCGGCCCCCTCTCGGAGGTGTTCGCCGTCGATGTGACGGCGGCCGTCAGTTCCTGCACCGGGTGCGGCAGTTCGGGCCCGCTGGCCCGACTGCGGGTCTACGGCAAAGCGCCGGGACTGGTCGCCCGCTGCCCGGACTGCGCGCAGGTCGTTCTCCGCCTGGTCCGCGGTCCGGACGCCGCCTGGCTGGACCTGCGCGGCACCGTCTGCCTCCGTATCCCGCTCGCCGACCGCTGAGTCCGCGTCCGGCCGTCGACGGCGGGGCGGGCGGGTGTGCGGGTGCGCGGTTCATGGGGGCGAGAGGGGCGAGACGGCCTGCCGGGGACGAAGGGCGTCGGGACCGGACCGGGGCTGTCGGTGGAGCAGGCCCTTCCGGCGATGGCGGCCGGGACCAGAACGGTCAGGAATCGAGAAGCGCCCGCCACCGGGCCTCACCTAGCGTGTCCGCATGGACATCGTCACAGCACGTCGACCCGCACCGCCGGTGAGATACGCCGTGGACGGTGGCCGCGACCGGGGGAACGGAACCGGCCGAGGAGCACCCGGCGCACCGCGCGCAGCTGGTTGGATCGAGCCAGGCGATGCCGGCGGAGACCGCGAAGGCGGCCCCGCCCGACAGATGGAGACACGATGAGCAAGGCCACGAGGACGGACACGCAGTCGCCTGCGCCCCACGGTGCCGACAGCCACGATCTGATCCGCGTGCTCGGCGCGCGGGAGAACAATCTCAAGGACGTCAGCATCGAGATCCCGAAGCGCCGGCTGACGGTGTTCACCGGGGTGTCCGGCTCGGGCAAGAGCTCGCTGGTGTTCAACACGATCGCCGCCGAGTCGCAGCGGCTGATCAACGAGACCTACAGCAGTTTCGTGCAGGGATTCATGCCCACGCTCGCGCGGCCCGAGGTCGACGTCCTGGAAGGGCTGACCACCGCGATCATCGTCGACCAGCAGCGGATGGGTTCCGACCCCCGCTCCACGGTCGGCACCGCCACGGACGCCAACGCGATGCTGCGCATCCTCTTCAGCCGGCTGGGGAAGCCGCACATCGGCCCGCCCAGCGCGTACGCGTTCAACGTCCCCTCGGTCAAGGCGAGCGGTGCCATCACCGTGGAGCGCGGTGCCAAGAAGACGGTGAAGGCGACCTTCAACCGCACCGGCGGCATGTGCGGTCGCTGCGAGGGCCGGGGCACGGTCTCCGACATCGACCTGACCCAGCTCTACGACGACTCCAAGTCCCTCAACGACGGCGCCATCACCATCCCCGGCTACGGCTCGGACGGCTGGAACATGCGGCTCTACAAGGAGTCGGGCTTCGTCGACCCGGACAAGCCGATCCGCAAGTACACGAAGAAGGAGCTGCAGGACTTCCTCCACCACGAACCGACCCGGATGAAGATCGCGGGCATCAACATGACCTACGAGGGGCTGATCCCACGGATCCAGAAGTCGATGCTCTCCAAGGACAAGGAGTCGATGCAGGCGCACATCCGGGCGTTCGTGGACCGTGCGGTCACCTTCACCATCTGTCCCGAGTGCGACGGCACCCGGCTCAGCGAGGGCGCCAGGTCGTCGAAGATCAAGCGGATCAGCATCGCCGACGCCTGCGCCCTGCAGATCAGTGACCTGGCCGAATGGATCCGCGGTCTCGACGAGCCGTCGGTGGCGCCGCTGCTCACCGCGCTCCAGCAGACCCTCGACTCGTTTGTGGAGATCGGCCTCGGCTACCTCGCCCTCGACCGTACGTCGGGCACGCTGTCCGGCGGCGAGGCGCAGCGCGTCAAGATGATCCGCCATCTCGGCTCCTCGCTCACCGACGTCACCTACGTCTTCGACGAGCCCACGGCGGGCCTGCACCCCCACGACATCCAGCGCATGAACGACCTGCTGCTGCGGCTGCGGGACAAGGGCAACACGGTGCTCGTCGTGGAGCACAAGCCGGAGACGATCGCGATCGCCGACCACGTCGTCGACCTCGGCCCCGGCGCCGGTACGGGGGGCGGCTCCGTCTGCTTCGAGGGAACCGTCGAGGAGTTGCGGGCCGGCGACACCGTCACCGGCCGCCACTTCGACGACCGGGCCTCCGTGAAGGAGACGCTGCGCGAGCCCACCGGCACGCTGAAGATTCGCGGTGCGTCGGCGAACAATCTGCGCGACGTCGACGTCGACGTCCCGCTCGGGGTGCTGGTCGTCGTCACCGGCGTCGCAGGCTCCGGCAAAAGCTCGCTCGTGCACGGGTCCGTCCCGGCCGGCGAGGGTGTGGTGTCGATCGACCAGACTCCGATCCGCGGTTCGCGGCGGAGCAACCCGGCGACGTACACGGGTCTGCTCGACCCGATCCGCAAGGCGTTCGCGAAGGCCAACGGCGTGAAGCCGGCACTCTTCAGTGCCAACTCCGAGGGCGCCTGCCCCACCTGCAACGGCGCCGGCGTCATCTACACGGACCTGGCGATGATGGCCGGCGTCGCCACCACCTGCGAGGACTGCGAGGGCAAGCGGTTCGACGCGTCGGTCCTGGAGTACCACCTCGGCGGCCGGGACATCAGTGAGGTGCTCGCGATGTCGGTCGACGAGGCCGAGGAGTTCTTCGGTACCGAGGAGGCGCACACGCCGGCCGCGCAGCGGATCCTCGCGCGGCTCGCCGATGTCGGGCTCGGCTATCTCACCCTCGGACAGCCGCTCACCACGCTGTCCGGCGGCGAGCGGCAGCGGCTCAAGCTCGCCACGCACATGGCCGACAAGGGCGGCGTCTACGTCCTCGACGAGCCCACCACCGGCCTGCACCTCGCCGACGTCGAGCAGTTGCTCGGTCTGCTCGACCGGATCGTCGACTCGGGCAAGTCGGTGATCGTCGTCGAGCACCATCAGGCGGTCATGGCACACGCCGACTGGATCATCGACCTCGGTCCCGGTGCCGGTCACGACGGCGGCCGGCTCGTCTTCGAGGGCACACCGGCCGACCTCGTCGCCGCCCGCTCCACCCTCACCGGCGAACACCTCGCGGCCTACGTGGGCGCCTGACCGGGCCCCCTCGCGGACAAGTGGGCCGGGTCCGGCAGAGCCGTGGCTTCTGCCGGACCCGGCCCCCGACCGCCCTTCCGGGCGCCCGATGCGCTAGATCTGGCTCGGATCCACCGTGGTCAGGTCGTACTGCGGAGCGATGGAGTTCCACAGCTCGGCGAAGTCCTTCTTCGCCGTGCTCGCCTGCTTGTTGTGGGCCGAGGCCCAGTCGGAGGCCCCGGGGGCTCCGCTGTGCCCACATCCCAGGACCCCGAACTCGGTGACGTCGTCGACGACGCCCGACGCCCATGAGGCGTAGTCCCGGTCCGCCGCGGCGGATGCCGTCCAAGCGCGGGACAGATCGACCAGAGCCTCGGCGAGGTCGCCGGTCGCCTGCGGAGCGAGCTGGTCGATCTGTCGTACGAACCCTTCGCGCGCCTCGGCCACCGCCACCAGGTCGTCACGCGCGTCGCGGACGGGATCCGCTCCTTCCGAGCAGTCCCTGGCCGCGGCGACGGCGTCCTGCACTTGCTGGCGCAGCGGGGTGTTCTCCTCCAGCAGCCCCTGCACCTGACTGACGATGTCCTTCGGTGACGTCGCCGAGGCGGACGGCGACGCGTCGGAGCCGGTGGAGTCGGAAGACGGATCGGTGGTTTCGGCCGAGCCCGACGAGGGCGCCGGAGGGAGGGTGCCCGCTCCCGACGGAACGGCTTCGGCGGTCGCCTGCGCCGTGTGCGGTCGGGGGGCCGACCGGTCGGAGGTCAGCCACACCGCACCCGCCGCGAGGCCACCGGCGACGACCGCCGTGGCCACGAGGGTCGCGGTGACGACACCCCAGCCGATCCTGCGCCGTTGCGGAGCGGGAGCGGGAACGAGCCAGCCGGCGGGGGTGAGGGGTGGCGGCATGTCGGAGGCCGCCGGTACGGCCATGGCCGCGGGGGCGACGGGGGCCGGTTCGGGTGTTGTGCCGGCCGAGTCCGTCGGCTCGTCGGCGACCGGGGCCTCAGACGCGGCCGCCGCGGGGTTCAGCGCCTGCTGGGGTGCGGGCGGGGTGACTGGAGCGACGGACGCTGGGGCCGGTTCGGCCAGGGGCGCGGGAGTCGCCGCGGGCTCGGCTGCGGGATCAGTGAGCGGAGCGTGTGCGGGTACGGGCAGTTCGGGTGCGGCGACCGGACCCGGACCTGCGACGGGTACCGAACCTGCGGCGGGACCGGGATCTGCGACCGCGACCGGACCCGCGACCGTGACCGGACCCGCGACGGGAACCGAACCTGCGGCGGGACCGGGATCTGCGACCGCGACCGGACCCGCGACCGTGACCGGACCCGCGACGGGAACCGAACCTGCGGCGGGACGGGGATCTGCGACCGCGACCGGACCCGCGACCGCGACCGGAACCGGACCTGGGACCGGAACCGCAGGAGGTACCGGAACCGGGACCGCAGTAGGCGCAGGGACGGGAGTCACGGTGGTGAGGGCAGGGCCGGACCGGGTGTTCACGCCTCGGACGAAGGCCACGAGTCCGGGGAGGTACGCGAGGTGCGTGACGCCCAGCCGCCGGGCCGCGGCCGGTACACCGAACGCCCCGACGGCACCCCACACGGCCGCCGCGAACAGGGCCCCGGGCACGGCCAGTCCGGCCTCCGCCGCCAGACTGCCCGAAGAATCGGGGAGGTCCAGGACATCTTCGAGCAGCCTGCCCAGCCACGGCGTGGCGCCGGCATCGAACGTCAACTCGACCGTGATTCCCGCGATGAGCACCGCCAGCAGGAACCCGGAGACGAAGGAGACCACGGCGCGTACGGCGGCGACGGGCCGGGCTTCCTCACGCAGGACGCCAGCGCCCAGCACCACGGCGGCCACCACACCGAGCAGCACGGACGTCCACACCCAGCCGCTGAGGTTCTGGAGCTGGAAGAGGGAAGCCGTCCACGGCGGACCGGAGGCATCGCTGTCCATGGCCGCCGAGATCCCCGTGCCCTCGATGTCGAAGCGGACGGGGGCGCCCCAGGCGAAGCCGAGCAGTGTCGTGGCGAGGTTGGGCGCCAGGAGCAGCGCCGGTATCAGCGCGGCCGAGCCGCCCTTGCTCACCAGAAGGACCACGACGGCGATGCCGGCCACGGCCAGGGACACGGCCAGCGAGACACCCGCGTGCCGGGCCGCGCGGAGCCAGGCACCAAGACCGGGCCGACGAGCGACCCACTCCGACGCGGATGTCCGGCAGAGCGTCGGGAAGAGCACCGCGGACGCCAGCAGCAGGGTCCACCAGGCCGCGCTCACGGGGGAGCACGTCACCGAGATCGTGGGGTCCTCCACCCCGAGCAGGTAGGCGGCTGAATCCCACCCGCCCCCGGAGTCCGACAGCGCGATCGACGTACCGGCCACCCAGGCCAGCACCACGGCCCCGAGCACGGCCGACAGCACACCGCGCACGGCCAGCAGCGCGGTTTCCGCGCTGTTGAGCCGCGCCGCCCCGCTTCCGGCCGCGCCTCGGAGGTGCAGCCGGGCACCGAACCACAGTGCCGTCGCCCACAGCAGGGTCACTCCGAGCGGCACGACCGAGATCTCTGCCGAGGCGAGCGCGGTGTCGCGCACCGGCATCAGCTCGAGGCCCGGACGGGCGCCCACGGCGGACATGACGACCGCGAGCGCCGTGAAGAAGACGTCACCGAAGTCGTCCCCCGGGACATCCGAGAGCAGGGTGACGACCAGTGCCAGAAGAATCAGGAGGGCGGTGGGCAGGGCGGCGATCCGCGCGGGGGCGATCCAGTCACCGCTCAGCAGGCGCGTCAGCACCGTGCGGGCACGTTCGCTCAACTGTGCGGCCGGGGGCGTGCCGAGGGCGGCGGAACCGGACGGAGCCTGCGCGGTTCCCGGAGCGGCCGGCGGCGAGGCGGGGAGCGGAGGCGGCACGCTCGGCGCCGCGACCGGCGGAGGGGTGATGTTGGGCCGGCCGCACGAGGTGCAGAAACGCGCCTCGTCGGTCAGCCGGCTGCCGCAGTGGGCGCAGAAGGCAGGCATGGATTCCCTTGATGAAATGACGTGAAGGACGGTGAGGCCGTAAGCGGCGGGACGGTGTGCACGGCGTGACCGCCGCCTCCCGGTGGGAAGACGGAAGGACGTGAAGGGACCGCCGGTGGTCGGGCGGTGTTCCGGCCCGCCCGGTGGGATGTCCGGGTCCGGAACGGCGAGCGGCGGCTCGCGGCGTCGACGAGGTCGGGGACCCGGGAGTCGGCGCGCGCGGGCGTGCTCAACGGCTGTGCGGAAAGGGCTGACGAGCCGGCCGGCCCGCGGTGGCCGATTCAGCCGGTCGGGGTCGCGGCCGTGTCGGACCACGCCGCCGGGGGACCCGGGGGCGTCGCGAGGTGCGCGGACGGCGCTAACCGCGTCGCGCGGACAAGGCGGAGGGTCAAGGGTGCTCTCAAGTGCGGACCGGCATGCGTGCCGGGCGGACGAACGCGGATGCTCTCCCTCAAGGCAACGTCCTTACGGCATCTCGAAGCGCGCACGCCGGCAGGACGCCGACGCGCAGGGGGAGTCGATCCGGGAGGCCGCCCACATGTGAAGATCATGTAAGGAGGGTGTGGATATGAATATCAGGGCGTGGCGTCATGATCAAGAGATTGTGAGCGGTTAGTTGTAGGTCGCACGAGTTGCCTGGGGCGCCCTTGTTGCGGGCCGAGCGTCAGGGCGCCCGATTGCGGGCCTCAACTGGGCTTTCTCCCAGGTGACTTCATCGCCGTCCCGGATCCACGACCCCGTCCGGGCGCCCCGCTCCTCGTCCTCATGGCCGCATGAGCGTCACCTCGCGGCGGTGGGAGTTCTGGACCCCGGGGACGGCGACCCCGTGGCCCGCGCGCGTCGGCGACGCACCCCTGGCGAGCAGCGCGCCCACGCAGAAGTGCCGGCCGAGTGCGAACGCGAGTTGGTCGGCGGCGGCGGAGAACGCGGACGTGGTCGTCAGATCGTCGCGGAAGATGTCGAAGCGGTTGGGGTCGCGGTAACGCTCCTCGTCCCGGTTGGCGGCTCCGATCAGGCACGTCACCGTGGCACCCGCGGGGATGACGCCGCCGGAGACCTCCACCTCGGTGGCGGACTGGCGCATGATCATGTGGACCGGAGGGGTGCAACGCAGGGTCTCGGCGAAGGCCGCGGCTATGAGACCGCGGTCTTCCCGGACGGCCGCCAACTGGTCCTGGTGCGTCAGCAGATTCGCGAGGGTGCTCGCGATCGCCTTGTCGGTGGTCTCCCCGCCCGCCGCCAGCAGCAGGCTGCAGAACGCCTTGATGTCCTCGTCGCTCATCCGCGTCGCTCATCCGCACGCCGTCCACCTCGGCGGCGCACAGCGAGGAGAGCAGATCCTCACCTGGGTTCTCCCGCCGCTCACGGATGACCGGGAGCATGTACTCGGCGAACTCCGCACGGGTGCGTTCACCCGCCGCGGTCACCTCGGGGTCGCCGGAGAGATTGCCGAGGAATGCGATGACAGTCGTGTACCAGCCGTGGAAGCGGCTGTGGTCGGCCTTGTCGAGGCCCAGCGTGTCGGCGATGACGTCGACCGGGAGGCGGGTGGCGTAGTCGCTGACGATGTCGGCGGAACCGGAGTGCCGGAAGGCGTCGATGAGTTCGTGCGAGCCCAGGGATCGCCCGGGGCTCCGGCAGGCAACTCCTCCCCGAATCAGGTGTGTTGATGCGTCCGTGACAGATGCGGCATCCCTTGCACGGTGTTCGATCCGTGCACGCCGTCATCGGAACCGGCGATCTCAGGAGCCGAGGGCGGGTGCCCGTCCGGCCGACGAGCGGGCGCGGTCGTCGAGTTCGATGGCCAGCGGGGTGGCGGTGAACATGGAGGAGTAGGTTCCCACCGCGAGGCCGATGAGGAGGGCGAGGGCGAAGTCCGCCAGGGTGTCGCCGCCGAGGACCGCCAGCGCAGTGAGGATGAAAGCCGCGCCCATACCGGTGTTTACCGTACGTGGGAGGGTCTGCAGGAGCGCGCTGTTGGCCGTGCGGGCGAACGGCGCCTCGCTGTCCTGGCGCCGCAGTTCCCTGATGCGGTCGAAGACGACGACCGAGTCGTTGACGGAGTAGCCGATGACCGTCAGGAGCGCGGCGAGGAAGACGCCGTCGATGGGCTTGCCGAGCCAGGCGAAGACGCCGACGAGGATCACGACGTCGTGGGCCAGCGCGGCGACCGCCGAGGTTCCCAGCAGCCAGCGGAATCGGGCCGCCAGGTAGAGGAGTTGGGCGGCCAAGGCGATCGCGAGGGCGACCAGAGCGCCCTGGCGCAGCTCCTTGCCGAGGCTCGGGCCGATGGTCTCGTCGCGGAGTTTGTCGGCCCGCGTGGTCAGGTCGCCGACGGCCTCGGTGATCGTGGCCGCCTGAGCGTTGGTCAGCTGGTCCGTCCTGACGGTGAGTCGGTGGTCGCCGGAGGTCTGGACGACGGCCCGGGGGAACCCGGCGTCGGCGAGCGCGCCGCGCAACCGGTCGGGGTCCACGGGGGCGGCGGTGGTGTACTCGATCAGACGGCCGCCGGTGAATTCGATGCCGAAGTCGAGGCCGCGCACAGCGATTCCGGAAGCGGCCAGGACGAGAGCCGCGGCGGAGACGGCCAGCCAGCGGCGCGGGGCGCGCATCAGATCGGGATTCCTGCGGGTGAGGTGGTCGCGGACACGGCCGGTGTGGGCGATGCCGGTGACCCGGGGACGGCGGCGTATCCGAGAGCGCGCGGCGGCGTGCTCCGCGAGGACACGCGTGATCACCAGGGCGCTGAACATGGACGCGAGGACGCCGATGCCCAGCGTGACACCGAAGCCGCGGACGGGTCCGGTGGCGAGGAAGTAGAGCAGGCCGGCGGCGATCAGGGTGGTGACGTTCGAGTCGGCGATCGCGCTGAAGGCACCGCGGAATCCCGCGGTCAGGGACGAGCGCGGGGTGGGACGGTTTCGCGCGGCGTACTCCTCGCGGGCACGCTCGAAGACGAGCACGTTGGCGTCGACCGCCATGCCGATGGCCAGCACGAATCCGGCGAGTCCGGGCAGCGTGAGGGTGGCGCCGATGGCGGCCAGGGCGGCGTAGGAGATCAGGGCGTAGCAGGCCAGGCCGACGGTGGCCAGGACACCCATGAGGCGGTAGACGACGCCGATGAACAGGGCGGTCAGCGCGGTGCCGAGGACGGCGGCCCAGGCGCCGGCCGCGATGGCCTCCGCTCCGAGGGTGGGGCCGACGATGCGCTGCTCGACGGTCTCCACCGGCACGGGCAGGGCGCCGCCGTTGATGAGCAGGGCCAGTTCGCGTGCCTCTCCGTCGCTGAAGGAGCCGGTGATCCGGGTGGAGCCTCCGCCGATCCCGGAACCGCAGGACACCGAGGGATCGACCTGGGGCGATGAGATGACCTTGCCGTCCAGGACTATGGCGACCCGGCGGGACGGATCTCCCGCCGGATGACAGGCCGCCTCGCCGGTGAGGCGGGCCCACCCGTCGCGACCGGCCCCCTTGAAGTCGACGGTGACGTGCCATCCGGCACCGCCCTGCTGGTCGAGACGTGCGGCGGCTTCGTCGACGTCACTGCCGGTCAGCGTGGCGGCCGACAGGCGCAGGAACCGGCCGGACTCGTCGGGCAGAACCAGCTGATGAGGTCGTTTGGGCAGCGACGCGGGCTTGTCGTCGGCGCCGGCGGCACTGCCGAGGACCGGGTGGAAGGTGAGCTGAGCCGTGCGGCCGAGCACCACGGCGGCCTTCCTGGGGTCCTGCACTCCGGGCAGTTCGACGACGATCCGGTCGCTGCCGGAACGGACGATGGTGGGTTCGGCGACACCCAGCGCGTCGATACGACCGCGCAGCACCTCCACCGTGCGATCCGTGGCCCCAGGGTCGGGGGCGGGGTCGGAGCCGGAGGCTGAGGCGGGGCGGGTTTCCAGCACGATCTGGGTGCCACCGCGCAGATCCAGTCCGAGGTGGACGGGCACGGTGAAGGCGACGTAGAGCGACAGGGCGACAGCGGCGAGAGCGAGCAGCCCTCGGATGCGCAGGGCGCGGGTCAAGGCGGGCCTCCGGCAGGCGAACGCGGCCAGGACAGTGGCGGCGGTGATCGGGATGACGACATGGAGATGTCTCGGCTGGTGATGGCTGGTCGGAAGCGGTCCCGCGCGCCGGTGGGGTCGGGGCTCAGGCCGGGGGAGGCCTCAGGGCTCCGGCGGGGGAGTGGGGCCGGAGCCCTGAGACGGTCGGTGGGGCGGAGGTCAGGGCTCGATGAGGCCGGCGCGGATCGCGTACCGCGTGAGCTCGAGACGGTCGCGCAGGCCGAGCTTGTGGAGCATGTTCGCCCGGTGCCGGTGGACGGTCTTGATGCTGATGAAGAGCATCTCGGCGATCTCCTTGGAGGAGTGCCCCTCGGCCACGAGTTTGAGCACCTCCTCCTCGCGGGGCGTCAGGACCTGCTCGGGGAGCTCCTCGCCGTCGTGGACGCGGTCGAGGTAGTTGCGTACGAGCGCGGTGACCGCACCCGGGTACAGGAAGGGCTCGTCCCGCATGGCGGCCCGGCAGGCGGCGACCAGATCGCGGTCGGCCACGGACTTCAGCACGTAACCGCTGGCACCCACCTTCAACGCCCGGAAGAAGTACTGCTCGTTGTCGTGCATCGTCAGCATCAGGACGCGTACGCCCGGCTTCAGCGCGATGAGCTCGCGGGCGGCCTGCAGACCGGTCATCCGGGGCATGGCGATGTCCAGTACGACCAGGTCGACCTCGTGCTCGCGGGCCATGGCGATCGCCTCCGCGCCGTCCCCCGCCTCGGCGACGACCTCGAGATCCGGCTCGCTGTCGAGGATGAGCCGCACCCCGCGCCGTACCAGCGCGTGGTCGTCGGCGAGGAGGATCCGGATCACGGACGCGTCGGACGGGGTCATGACTGCTTCCTAGGGTCGGGCACGGTCAGCCGGATCTGCGTACCGGAGGGTGCGGACGTGATGTCGAGCGTGGCCCCGATGAGCAGCGCACGCTCACGCATCCCGCGGATCCCGGCGCCTTCCCGTGCGACGCCGCATCCATGGCCGTCGTCGGTGACGGCCAGGACGACCGTGCCACCGGTATGGCGCAGGCTGACCTCGACCCGCCCGGCCTCGGCGTGCCGGGCGGCGTTGGTCAGGGCTTCCTGGGCGACGCGGTACAGCACCAGTTCGGTCTGCTGATCCAGGGACGGCAGGCCGGTGTCGAAGGCGCGCAGGACACGCAGACCGGTGTGGGTGGAGAACTCGGTGGTGAGCGAGGTCAGGGCGCTGACCAGACCGAGATCCTCCAGCACCCCGGGCCGCAGCCGGCGCACCAGACGGCGCACCTCGTCCAGGCTCTCCCTGGTGATCTCCTGCGCTTGCTGGAGCTCGCTGCGCAAGGGCTCGGCGGCGTCGTCCGACGACCGCTTCAGGGACAGCAGGATCGCGGTCATCGTCTGCCCGACCTCGTCGTGGAGCTCCTGGGCGATACGACGACGTTCCGCCTCCTGCGCGATCAGGACGCGGGCGCTGCTGGCGGCCCGTTCGTGCTCGAGGCGCTCCAGCATGGCGTTGAAGGTGCGGATCAGCTCGGAGATCTCCCCGCGCCCGCGCTCCGGCAGCCGCTGGCCGGGGCGCAGCAGGTCGACGGTGGTCATCAGCTTCTTGAGCCGGGCCACCGGGGCCAGCCCGATCCGCAGCAGGGCCGCGTTGGCCACCAGCATGACGGCCAGACCGCCCACGAGGATCACGGCCTCGGTCAGCACCACCGGCACGGAGACGGTCACCGGAGCCCACAGCAGCAGCGCGGTGGCGCTTCCGAGCACCAGCGCGTTCAGCGCGAAGATCCGCCAGAACAGGGACAACGGGATGACACCTTTCTCGTGCGCACGGCTTCTTCTCTACTGTCGGTCACCGCGCACCCCGAGCATGAGCTGCGGCCACTTGTCTCGACCGGCCTGCCGCCCAGCCTGCCTGGGTCGGGCCCCGTCCGTCGATGGGGTCCCATGCCCATTTCCGCACCGGGGCCCGGCCCCGCCGTGAGGGCCGGCTGCTCCTCCGTACGTGCTGGTCCTCCGCGTACACAGGTGCTTCGGAGGGCCGCCGAACATGGGTACTGCGCCCGATGGGTTTCGCGCGGCGCATCGGCCAGGGTGAAGGCATGGCACAGCCACCGCGTCGCGAAGCCGTGCTCCGCACAGGGCCCCGGCCCTGTCACGCCTCGCCGTACGTCACTCTCCGTGTTGCAGGAAGGACCCGCCATGTCGCTCGACACGCCCCGGACCGGACCCCGTCCCGAGCTCCTGACGGCGCACGAGGCACGTCAGCGTCTCGAACACGAACGCAATTCCCGGCTGACACAGCTGCGGGCCATCGACGAGGCCGGCGAGGACGCGGAGGAGCAGGTGATGACGGCGCAGAAAGACGTCATCGAGCGTGTCCTCGGCGAGATCGACGCCGCCTCGGGCCGCATCCAGGACGGCAGCTACGGAGTCTGCCAGGCCTGCGCCAAGTCCATTCCGGTCGAGCGCCTGGAGATCCTGCCGTACACACGCTTCTGCGTCCCCTGCCGGCGCGACACCGCCTGACGCGCGGCCGTCCGTTCCGCGCCTCCCGTCCCGAAGCGTCAGTTTCCCGCCCTGCCCGAGGGGTGAAGTGGTGACCCATCAGATCATCGGCGACCGCCGTACGACCCTGTCGATCGAGGACCTCGCCGCGCTGCGCGAGAACCTGCACGAGCAGCGCCTGTTCCGGCAGGAGCAGCTCCAGCAGATCGCGGCCGCCGCCATGGACCCCACCGAGGCGCTGCCGACCCGGCAGACCGCCTCCCGGATCGAGGTCCGCGTCAAGCTCGCCGCCTCCGCCCGCATGGTGCTCGCCGATGTCGAAGCGGCTCTCCGGCGCATGGACGAGGGCCGCTACGGCGCCTGTCACCTGTGTCGCAGAGCCATCGACCGGGAGCGTCTGACCATCGTGCCGCAAGCCCGGTACTGCGGGCGCTGTCAGCAGGTCAGGGAGGCCGACCGGTGACCACGACACCCCGCCCCGGACGGCACCGGCCCTGGCCCCGGTGCCGGCACTGCAGCGGCATCGCGCTGGACCTGGGCAGCTCCCGCACCCGCGCCTGGATGTCCGGCCGGGGAGTGATCCTCGACGTGCCGACGGTGACCTTCTCCGGCGACGGCGCGGCCCGCCCCATCCAGCGGGGCACGATCGTCGACACCCCCGGAACGGCCCGGATGCTCGACCGCCTGCTCACTCACCGCCTGCCCCGTCTCGGCCGCCCCCTGCTCATCCTCACCGCGCCCGTCCTCGGCGGGATCGCCTTCCGCGCCGAGGCCCGCCTCGCGGTCGAGACCCTGCGACCACGCACGGTGCTGACCGTCCCGGCCGCACGAGCCGTCGCGGCCGCCGCCGGCGCCGACCTGAGCACGCCGCTGCTCGTCGTGGACCTCGGTGCCCATGTCACCGAGGTCGTCCTCCTCACCGAAGGCAGTGTCACCGATGCCCGCCGCACCGCTCTGGGCACCAGCGATCTGGACGGCCTCACCCCGTCCACGCGGATCGCCGACGCCGTCGTCGCCATGGTCACCACGATGCTGGAACAGGACCACACCACCCAGACGCTCGACGCCGTCCACCGAGGAGCGCTCCTGGCAGGCGGAGGCGCCCTGCGCCCCGACATCACCTACCGCCTCACCCAGCACCTGCACGCTCCCGTCAGGCCCGCCCCGGCCCCCCACACCGCGGCCGTCCGCGGCGCGGCCCACCTGCTGGCGGCCGCCCACACCCACCCGTCGTCGCTCTCCCTCTGCCCGCCGACCGCGCGGTGAGGCGGGCGCGCACCGCGAAGGCGTACGTAGGCGTCGGAGGCAGGCGCCGGTAGGATCGTCCGCTCATGGATACGGGCACAGAGCAGGAGATGATCGCGATTCCGGCGGGGCGGGTCAACCTGTCGGACCGGCGGACACAGCGCAGTTGGGCGGTGGAGCTCGCGCCGTACGCCATCGCGGAGCACCCGGTCACCCAGGGGCTCTACACGGAGGTCACCGGCCTGTGTCCGAGCGGCGTCCGTGGGGACCGGTTGCCGGTCGAGGGGGTCTCCTGGTGGGACGCGGTGCGGTTCTGCAACGCCCTGTCCCGACGCGACGGACTCAGGCCCGTCTACCTTCTCGGGGCCGACGGCGAGGACATCGACCGCGACGCATCGGCCGACGGATACCGGCTGCCGAGCGAAGCCGAGTGGGAGAACGCCTGCCGGGCCGGTACGACCGGACCGCGCTACGGACCCCTCGACGAGATCGCCTGGCATCGGCACAACTCCGGCGAGCGAATGCACGAGGTGGGCGGCAAGCGGCCCAACTCGTGGGGCCTGCACGACATGTTGGGCAACGTGTGGGAGTGGTGCTGGGACATCTACGACGCCGAGATCTACGGCAGCTACCGGGTGCTGCGCGGCGGTGGCTGGTTCGACGAGCACTGGAGCTGCCGGGCTTCCGTGCGGCGCCGCAGCCACCCCACCTTCCGGGTGGACGACGTCGGCTTCCGCGTCGCCCGGTCCCTGGCGGGCGACGAGCTGGAGAACGAGACCGAGGGAAAGGGCTCGTGAGCCGAAGGCACGTCGGCTCCGCCGCGGCTGCACGCGTACACAGGCCACTACGAGGACCACTTCCGCGGGGTCGACGACGCCTGGCTCATGGCGACACGCACGCTGGTCCTGCCGTCCTGCCGTTCGGCGGCCGACGGAACGTCTGGACGCGCCGAACGGCCTTCCACGGCCCGAGTGATGCCCCCGTCGTCCGACCCCGCCGACGTGAAGCCCTTTCTCAGCCCGTCACCGACGCCCGGTAGGGGCGGAAGAACGCGCGCAGTTCCTCCGCGTAGAGCTCGGGCTCCTCGAAGGGGGCGAAGTGGCCGCCGCGTGGCGGCTCCGTGACGCGCGCGAGGTTCGTCGTGCGCTCGAGCCACGCCCGAGGCGGGCGGACCATGTCGCCGCGGAAGATGGCGAAGCCGGACGGCACCTCGACGCGGCGGGCGAGCTGCGCGGGCTCGATCGCGCCGTTCGCGCGGTACATGCGCATGGACGAACCGATCGTCTCCGTAAGCCAGTAGAGCGTCACGTTCGTCAGGATCTCGTCCTTCGTGAAGGACCGTTCGATGTCGCCGTCGCAGTCGCTCCACGCCCGGAGCTTCTCGACGATCCAGGCCGCGAGCCCGGCCGGTGAGTCGGTGAGCCCCACGGCGGCGGTCTGGGGCTTCGTACGGTGCATGGCGGCGTACGCGCCCTCGGTACCGCCCCACGCCGCGGCGCCCTCCATCCAGGCGCGCTCCTCGGGTGTGAGGTCGGCAGGATCTCCGGTGAGGACGGGCAGGCCCCCGTCCATGCGGTGGACGGCCACGACGCGGTCGGGATGGTCGAGCGCGAGGTAGCGGCTCACGTGGCTGCCGATGTCACCGCCGGCCGCGCCGAACCGCTCGTGTCCGAGGACGTCCATGAGTTCGGCCCACAGCCCGGCGACAGCGATGGAGTCGAGCGGCGGGCCGCTGGGGCGGTCGGAGTACCCGAAGCCCGGCATGTCGGGCACGATCACGTCGAACGCGTCGGCGGGATCGCCGCCGTGCGCGCCGGGATCGGCCAGCAGCGGGATCACCTTCGTGTACCGCCAGAACGAGTCCGGCCAGCCATGGCTGAGCACCAGCGGCAGGACGGGCCCGGCCGGTGCGACGGCCCGGGCGTGCACGAAGTGGATCCCGAGCCCACCGAGCCGGACACGGTAGTGGGGGAGCCGGGCGAGCGCCGCTTCCTGCGCCGGCCAGTCGAACCCGTCGGCCCAGTAGGCGACGAGCTCGCGGAGGTAGTCGAGGTCGGTTCCGAGCGACCATCCGGCGTCCTCGGGGGCGTCCGGCCAGCGCGTCAGGCGCAGTCGTGAGCGGAGGTCGTCGAGGGCGGCGGGGGCGGTCCGCGGAGTGAACGGCTCGGCGCGAGGCGGGACATCAGGCATGAGGCGCATCCTAAGGAGCGGGCCACGCGACTTCTGGAACCCGCAGGGCAGGCGTGGCGCCGCCGGCCGTCACCCTCCAGGATCCCTCAACTGGAGGAGACCGGTGCCGCCGTGCCGCCGTGGCGCCGTGCTGCCCGGCGGCGGTATCGCGGTGAACAACGGCCCGCGGTCGGCGGGTTCCGCGCCGACGTGCCGTCGAGCCTGCCGCACCGCCGGGCTCCGCGCCGAAGTGTCTGGGCCGCACCGAGGGACGACGGGCGAACTCTCCGCCAGGCGACGGGAGAACTCCCGCAGGGCGCCGGGCGAACTGCCCGCAGGGTGTGGAGCGGGTCCCGGGCGGGCGGACCTCCGCCTCCGCTCACCGACCGCGCTGAGGTATCCGGACGACCGCTGTTCCGCCCTCCAGATCCACCATGGTGCGGTTCGGCTGCGCTCCGTCCTCCTCGTCGTCCCGCAGGATGAGCGCCGACTGCCGCTCCTTCAGCTCGCTCTGCTTACCCGGCGAGAAGCTCGCGTGCAGCTGCTCGAAGCCGGTCGCCGATATCTGTCCGTGCCGGACACTGTTCCGCCAGGGCAGCAGTCCGGCTCGCCCCGCACGCAGCACCAACTGGTCGGCGAAAGCGACCGCGGTCAGAAGAATGACCAGCCCCGGCAACGTCATGAAGACCACGAATCCCATGCCCCCAGTATCCGGCGCGAAGAGCTGGAGGGAACCGTCAGCCGGTTCGTTCCTCGTACGCGGTCCTGCTGGCCTCGATCTCCGCGATGTGCTCGATCGCCCAGCCGGCGAGCGCGAGTGCCGGGGGTATGAGGCTCTGTCCGGTCGGGGTCAGCGCGTACTCGACGCGGGGTGGGACCTCCGCGTACGCCGTCCGGGACACCAGGCCGTCGCGCTCCAGATTCCGCAGGGTCAGCGTGAGCATCCGCTGCGAGATGCCGGGTATCTGCCGCTGCAGGTCGGTGAAACGCAGGTGTCCCCGCTCGAGGGTCGTCACGATCAGCAGCGTCCACTTGTCGCAGATCCGGTCGAGCACGGCGCGGATCGTCCGCCCGCCGTCCCCGCGGATCATGCACGTGTGCTCGTACTGCGACATGACAACTCCCTGTGGGTAGCGCACATCCATGTGCCTTTTGTAAGCCTCCCGACAGTGACACATCATGGGGCAACTTACGCCTGGTAACCATCGTGCAAGGGGTCGTTATGGACGTCGCCTACTGGATCGTCGCAGCGCTGCTGGCGGTGTTCTACCTCTACGCCGGAGGCAAGAAGGTCCTGCAGAGCCAGGAGCGCCTCCAGCCCATGATGGGGTGGGTCGATCGCGTTCCCATGCCGCTCGTCAGGCTCATCGGGACACTGGAGGTCCTCGGCGCGGCAGGCCTGATCCTGCCACCGCTCACCGGGATCGCGCCCTGGCTCGCCGTCGCCGCGGCGACGGGCCTCGTCCTCATACAGGTCGGCGGAATCGCCGTCCACGTCTCCCGCGGCGAGGCCCGGCTGATCGGACTCAACATCGCCCTGCTGGTCGCCGCCGCGGCGGCCGTCCGGCTGGGGACCACCTGGCTCTGACCGGTCCGCCGGGTGCCGAGGACCCGACGCGGCGACCGGACGGTCGCGGGCCCGCGTAACGCAAAGGGCGGGAGCCGGGCACCTGGTGCCGACTCCCGCCCCGGAACGCGACCGCTCAGGTGCGGTAGGCGTAGTACGCCGCGTTCGGGTACGACGCGATGACGCTCGCCACCGACCTGTTGTAGGTGTTGGTGGAGTGGTACGACACGTACGGCACACCCTGCGGGCTGCGGTACGTGACGATCATGGTGTGGTCCTTGGACCCGTCCTTGTTGAAGTCCATCTGCAGCACGTCACCGACGTCCGCCTGATAGACGTTGGCGAGGCTGGTGACCCGCTTGGAGGACAGGGCGAACCACGAGAACTCGTTGACGCCGACGAACGAGTCCGACTGGATGTCGGCGTTGCCGAACCACTTGTGGAAGTCGTTCGTGTAGCCGGGAGCGTGCTTCCAGCCGCCGGCCTTCAGGGACTGGCTGACGAAGTTGGTGCAGTCGCCGCCGGCGCCCTCCCCGTTGAAGTCGGGGTAGGCCGGGTTGTAGTTCTTCCAGTACTTGGCCGCGTACGCCGCCATGGCCTTGTAGTCGTAGCCGGTGGCCGAGAAGTTCTTCGGCTTCGCCGGCGCGGGCCGCGTGGTCGCGGAGCGCGTCGCCGAGGGCGGGGTGGTGTCGCCGGTCATCGGCGTGGCGACGAGCGGCGTGGTGGCGACCTGGTTGACCGCGACCCCGTCGTCGGTGTCACGGACGCCCGTGAGCTGCCAGTCACCCTTGTGGTCGGCCTTGAACGTCAGCTCGTGGTGCGCGACGAAGCCGGTCGACTTCGGCTCGCTCCCCTTGGCCTCGTCGTAGGTCAGCGTCGTCGTCTCGGTGACGCTGACCGTGGCGTGACGGCCCTTCAGCCGCGTACGGTCCAGCGACACGGTCGTGTTGGCCGAGCTGTACTTCTCACCGAGCGACGCCAGGCGGGCCTTGCGGCTCTCCAACTGCGACAGCGCGGCCTTCTCGGCGCGGGTCTGGGTGGAGGACAGCCGAACGTCCCCGGAGAACCGGGACGCCTTCCGCTTGCTCTCGTCGTTGTCCACCAGGGCGTCGGTACGGTCGGTGAAGACCGCGTCCGCCAGCCGCTGGAAGGTGGCCTTCGTCGACGCGTCCACCTTGGGGTCGGCGGCGACACTCGCCGCGCCCGCGGACCAGTTGGGCAGCAGAGCTGCGCCGGCGACGACCGACGCGGCCGCCGCCGTGACTATGGTCGCGCGCTGCCGCTTACGGCTCAGTTTCCTTGATTTCAATGGTGTTCCCCTCTACGCCGGTATTCGATACCGGAGCCGCATCCTCGCACGACGTGTGAGGCTCCTGTGAAGGGGGTTACCGAAGCGGTATCACGGTTCCGGGAAAGGCCGCGGCTCCGCGATCGGGAGGGAGCGTTCCCCGCCGCCGAGCGGTCCTGCCCGGCCCCGGACCTCCGGCTCCGGGACCGTTCCGACCGGAGGCGGTGACCTCACCGATTCCCGGTGACGGGCCATCACATGTCGTCGCGAGAGGGGGCAATCCGGGCGATCGTGTCGCATGGGGCACCACCCCATCCGGTGCTGGAGAAGCCGACGCGCGAGACATCCGAGGCCGTGAACCGGGAGGCCCACGTACCCTCTCCACGTGGCAGCCTCCCCCTTGCACCGTGTCGCCGTTCTCGTGCTCGAGGGTGCCAAGCCGCTCGATGTCGGCATCGCCGCGCAGGTGTTCACGACCCGCGCGAGCATGCCGTACGAGGTACGGGTGTGCGGCGCGGAACCCGGTCTCGTGACAGGCGGCGACGGCCTGTCGTACCACGTCGCCCACGGCCTCGAACAACTCGCCTGGGCCGACATCGTCTTCGTCCCCGGCTACCGCTCACCGGACCGCGAGGACCCGCCGCGGGCCGTCGTCGACGCGCTGATCGACGCCCATGACCGGGGCGCACGGCTCGCCGCCATCTCGACGGGCGCCTTCGCGCTCGCCGCCACGGGTCTGCTCGACGGAAAGCGCGCCACGACCCACTGGCACTACACGCGGGCGCTCGCGGCGAAACATCCGCTCATCAAGGTCGACGAGAACGTGCTCTTCATCGACGAGGGAAGCGTGCTCACCTCGGCCGGCGCCGCCTCGGGCATCGACCTGTGCCTCCACATCCTGCGGGGCGACCTCGGGGTGGCCGCGTCGAACCATGCGGCCCGCCGCCTGGTCGCGGCCCCCTACCGCAGCGGCGGTCAGGCGCAGTATGTGCCGCGCAGCGTTCCCGAACCGCTCGGCGAGCGATTCGCCGCGACCCGCGAATGGGCGTTGCACCGGCTCGGCGACCCCCTTTCCCTCGAGGTGCTCGCCCAGCACGCCGCGGTGTCACCGCGCACCTTCTCGCGGCGCTTCGCCGACGACACGGGGTACACGCCGATGCAATGGGTCATGCGAGCCCGCATCGACATGGCCCGCGAACTGCTCGAGCGTTCGCAATGGAGTGTCGAGCAGATCGCGGCGGGCGTCGGTCTCGGTACCGGCGCCAATCTGCGCCTGCACTTCCACAAGATCCTCGGCACCTCCCCGAGCGAGTACCGGCGCACCTTCACCCAGGGCGATTGACATCCTCCCCGGCCCAAGGGCCGAGGATTCCCGCCTGCTCCCACCGAGGAGTGGTGGGTGGCTTCGGGTGGGTTCCTGTTTCGCTGCGCGGTGCCGGGATCACTCCCGGTCTTACCTGCGCTCCACAGGCTGAAACCGCCAGTCCGGCGGCCTTGGCGACGTTGACCGCCGCGTTGATGTCCCGATCGAGGACGGCCCCGCATGCCCCGCACTTCCAGGTACGGACGTGGAGGGGCTTGGGGCCGTCCTTCACGCCGCACCGTGAGCACACCTGGCTGGTGGGTTCGAAGCGGCCGATCCGGTGGAAGGTGCGCCCATACCGGGCTGCCTTGTACTCCAGCATGGTCACGAACGCGGACCATCCGGCGTCATGGATCGACTTGGCCAGGCGCGTGCGGGCGAGTCCCTTGACCGCCAGGTCCTCCACGGCGACCGCTTGGTTCTCGCGGATCAGCTGGGTGGAGAGCTGGTGGTGGAACTCGCGGCGCGCGTCGGCCACCCGCGCATGGGCGCGGGCCACCTTGAGCCGGGCCTTGCCACGGTTGTTGCTGCCCCTGGTCTTGCGGGACAGGTTGCGCTGGGTCTTCTTCAGGCGTTTCTCGGCGCGGCGCAGGAAGCGCGGGCTGTCGATCTTCCGGCCGTCGGAGAGGACCGCGAAGTGCGTCAGCCCCAGGTCGATGCCGACCGTGCCCGTGGTGTCCGGCAGGATCTCGCTGCCGCCGGTGTCGACGACGAATGACGCGAAGTACCGGCCTGCCGCGTCCTTGACCACCGTCACCGTGGACGGTCTCGAGGGCAGGACACGCGACCACTTCACCTTCACGTCGCCGATCTTCGGCAGCCGCAGCTTCTGCCCCGGCGTGATCGACCAGCGGGCGTTCGCCGTGAACCTGACCGACTGCCGGGCATCCCGCTTCGACTTGAAGCGCGGCGCGCCCATACGCGGGCGCTTGCCCTTCAGACCGTCGAAGAAGTTCCGGTACGCGGCGTCCAGGTCCCGCAGGGACTGCTGGAGCACGACCGCCGACACCTCACCGAGCCACGCTCGCTCCGGGCACCTCTTCGCCTCCGTGATCAGCACCTTCGACAGGTCACCGGTCCTCGGAAACGGCATACCTTCGCCACGGGCAGCCTCCCGCGCCCTCAGAGCGTCGTTGTAGACCACCCGCGCACACCCGAACGCCCTCGCCAACGCGATGCGCTGACCAAACGTCGGGTACAGGTCGGGTAGCCGGGATGCATCACTGCATCCCGGCCCCCTCAGAACCGTGCGTGCACCTTTCAATGCACACGGCTCAAGCTCGCCCC
>NZ_JBSFYW010000021.1:0-76168 GCF_053599975.1 Streptomyces sp. NPDC005141
CGAAGAAGCCCTCGACTGCGCCTGCGGCCTCTACCTCAACGACCCCACCGCCTGGACCACACCACCCTCCACGAACTAACGCGGAGCAGCACTAGACACTTCGGCTGGGATGCGGCTGGGATGCGCCACAGAGGGGCGGCGTACTGAGCAGGACGGCTGCTGAGCAGTAGTGCTCTGAGGTCCTGGCGCTGCTTGCCGTTGAGGCCGAGGGCTTCGGTGATCCTGCGGAACGTCGTGTGCGTGATGCCGTGGTCGCGGGCCTGGGCTTCGAACTGGTCGAGCTGGCGGAGCGTGGCTTCCGGGTCGAGCTTCTGTTCCGGCTGGCTGCCGAGCCAACTGGCCTTGTTGCGCTCGTAGTCGATCTCCGAGTATCCACAGACCTCGCGGCTGTACTGCTCAGCCTCGGCAAGGGTCTCCGTTGCGAGGATGGCGCGCGCGAGCTCGTTGCGGTTGAGAGCGTCGTCCAGGTCCGCTTCGTGGATCGTGGGGCCTTCGTCCGTGAGGGGGACCGGTAGGCCGGCGTCCCTGACTTCGCAGAGACCGCGTACTCCGCGGGCTGTGGCCGCCAGCATCGCTGTCGCCTCGGACGGGTGCCACTCCAGGACCGAGCTGATGGGTTTGACGTGCTCAGCCGTGAGCGTCAGGGCTGCTGGGCCCATGCGGTCGGCCAGAAGCTCGGCCGGGAGCTCTCCGTCCAGGCCGGGCCCTGCGATCAAGAGCCGTACAGGCGCGTTGACTTGGCAGCATGCCGCCAGGGTGAGGGCGTCGCCGAGTGGGCTGCGCAGGGTGGGTTCGTCGCCCTTGGCGAGGATGTCGCCGCCCACGTCCAGGAGGTCGATGGACTCCGGGGCCAGGTGCTCGATGAGTTCTTCGAGTTGGCGGGTGATTCCCTCGGCGCCGTGCATGGGGTCGATCAGGGCGAAGGTGTGGGGGAGTTCGGCGGCCAGGCGAGGGAGTGTTGAGCCTGCCGGGGCGATGGGCTTCGCGTCGGCCGGGACGGCCCAGACGCTTCGCGTGAGGGGGCGAAGGCCCGTGAAGTTCGCCGGTCCTCGTGGTCCTGGCACTGGATCGATCAGGAGGCGGTCCCACGCGTACGTGAGGATCACCGCCGGACTGTCGCCGCCTCCGTAGAAGGCTGCGTCGAGCATTGCGGCGGCGACTGCGTCGCCCCCTCCTCCTGCTGCCACGATCAAGCGGGTCACCCTCGCAGCGTACGGGGTCCCTGGCTGGCCACTCACCCTATAGTGGCTACTGGTCATAGCCACTTAGGGAGGGGCTCCGATGCCGCAGATCGAAGAGACCCAGCCCAAGTACCTCCAGATCGCACACCACATCCGCGATCAAATCTTGCGAGGCGACTTGAGGCCTGGCGACGAGGTCCCGTCGGAACGTCAACTGGCCGCCGACTGGAGCGTTTCACGCCCGACGGCGGCTCGATCGCTGGAAGCCCTGAGTCACCAAGGCCTGGTTGAGAAGCGTCAGGGGTCGGGCACCTACATGCGGGGCCTTGCGGTGAATCGGCGTGCTCGGGAGCTCTACGGTCGCGCCAAGCAGACCGGCAAGATCTACACGCCGGGTGACTACGCGGTGATCACCTCCGCCGGTTGGCTCGAAGCCCCGGACTATGTGGCCGATGCGCTGAGTCTGGCGGTCGGAGCCCGAGCTGTTCATCGGCGCCGGGTGACCAAGAACGAGTCCGGCCCCATCACGATCTCGACGTCGTGGTTCGGCGTCGATGTCGGCGAGCGGGCCCCCAAGCTCCTTGATCCTGAACGGATTCAGGAGGGGACGCTCATGTACGTCGAGAGCATGACGGGTCGCCAGGGAAGCTATGCCGAGGACCGGATGTGCGCCCGGCTGGCAACCGAGGACGAGGCCGCTGACCTCGAACTTGAGCCTGGGGCGGCTGTCCTGATCGTCCATCACGTGGTCTATGACCTGCAGGATCGGCCTCTGGAGTTCGCCGAAGCCACGTACCCGCCTAGGCGTTGGGCGTTCGAGCAGGGCTACCCGATCAGCTAGAAAATCGGCCTTCTCTCCGAGAACCGCTTGTGGCTCCGAGTGGCTAATGCCACTATCCAGTAAGTGGCTAAGGCCACTTGACCGGAAGGGGCACGGATGTGAGCCAGGAGTGCGGGGAGTTACGGCACGTCTCGCGGGAAGCGGTCTGCCGTGGATGCCGGGGGCGAGGGTGGAAGCACATCGGCTCCCGCTCTGCCCTGGCGCTCTCCGCCACTGACGCTCGCGTCCGTGCTACGTCCAAGCGGCGCTGTCTCGACTGTGACGGCACCGGTAGGGAGTAGTGGCGCTCATGGCGGATGCGCGTGAAGAGTCCGAAGCCGCGGTTGCCGGACCGACGCCGATCGGGGGAATGACCCTCTATCCCGTGCCCGAGTCCGTGGCCCGGGCCAGGCGATGGTTCCGGAAGTTCACCGCCCCGTACAACCTGGCCTGCTCGATCGATGACTGTGTCCTGATGCTCTCTGAGCTGGTGACGAACGCGATCCTCTATGGGGAGGCTGAAGATCCCTGGCGGGTCCGCGTTGAGTGGTCGCGCCTGGGGGAATCCCTGCGGGTCGACGTCCACAACCCCGGCTTCCCGGCGGACGTGCGGCTGCGCAGCCCCAGGGCCAATGACGCGCACGGCAGGGGGCTTTGCCTGGTTGACGCGCTGGCGGATTCGTGGGCGGCCGGCCCCAGCCGCTTCGGTGGAACCGTTGTGTGGTTCCAGGTCGACGAAGCCTGGAAGCCGTGAAGTCGCTTCGTGCCTGCCTCGCCGACGAGTCCGTGCGTCTGCGTTGTCACGCAGTTACTGACGTTGCTGGCGTGATGTCGTCAAGGTGAGGCCGCATTCGGCGAGACATCCGTCAATGAGGTTGCTGCGGTACTGGATCTGGCGGAGACCGCGCCGAAGCACGCTCATGAGGTCGTCGGGGTCGTTGAAGGCGGTGTTGGCCTGGCTGCTGCGTCGCAGCAGTGACCAGATGCCCTCGACGGGGTTGAGGTCGGGTGCGTAGGCCGGCAGGAAGTAGCAGGTGATCCAGTCGTGGGTGTCGATGAACTCCCGCAGCCTCGATGACCAGTGTCGCCGACGCGGACAGGCTGGCGTATCTGCTGCCGGGCACGGCTCACCTGATGGCGACGGGCGGGCAGGTACGTGCGCAGGGCAGCGTCAGCGGGCTGAGCCGGATCTTCCGCGCCCGTCTCGACGGCGTCGATCTGGCGTCCGACCGGGCCGATGTGCTGGCCGAGACGGTCGGCGCCACGATCGACGAGGAATCCCTGGCCGTACGAATGGCCGGCGGCCTCGCCCTGGCGCCTCCGCTGAACGAGCAGTGCCTGTGGGCGGGAATCTCGTCCCTGGCCCCGGAACACCGTCTGGTGTGGACCCGGGACCGGGCCGAGGAGCGCGTGTGGTGGAGCCCTCCCGCACCGCACCTGCGCCTGAGCGACGGAGCGTCCGGCGTACGCGAGGCACTTACCGCGGCGGTGGGGGGCGGTACGCCGCTCCGCGGACCTGTGAGCGCCGATCTGTCCGGCGGGATGGATTCGACGTCCCTGTGCTTCCTGGCCGCCCGCCACACACCGGAACTGCTGACACTGCGCTGGGCCGAGGCCGACAGAGCCAATGACGACGCCGACTTCGCCGGCCTGGCGATCAAGGCTCTGGACGGTGCCGAACACCTGGTGGTCACGCAGCGCGAGCTTCCCTCGATCTTGGGCTTCGAAGGCGTACCGGTCGAGACCGAACAGCCCGTGGTCACCGTCCGCGCGCTCGCCCGGTTGCACCACAATGCACGACTGCTCGCCCACCGCGGATCCCGCCGGCATCTGGCGGGCCACGGCGGAGACGAACTGTTCGCGCCCGCCCCCCGGCTACCTTGCCCCGCTGCTGCGACGCCACCCCGTGCTCGCGCTGCGACGACTGCGCCAGAACCGAGCGCTCAAGCGCTGGCCGCTGGGCCCGGGCCTCGCGGGCATGCTGCGCCCGGGAAGCGTGGCCGACTGGTGGCACGCACAGGCGGCCAACCTCGGCACACCCCGCCCGCCGCGGGCGCCAGCCAAGGGCTGGGGCCTGCACGCCGTACAGGTCCCGGACTGGATCGCCCCGGCGGGCCGCGAGCTGCTCCACGAGGCACTGACAGGCACCGCGCCCGTGGGCTCATGCCTCGCTGCCGTCGAAATTCCATCTCGACGTGCGGATACGCCAGCCGCCACCCCTCCGACTCGAACCAGCCCAGGGTCGGCGAGGAGGTCGCGGGCGCGAGGGCCCTGAACGAGCTCGCCGTGCAACTGCTGACCAAGGCTCACGACGAGATCGACGCGGCATCGGGCAGGACGTCCCACGCGCGGCGGCACCCGCCGAGGTGACCGCGGCGGCCTGCAAGTTGCTCCGCTCCGGACCCCTGGACCCGTCCGGGGGTCTTCGGCTGCTCCGCGGCTGGTCAGGGGGACACCTTAAGGGCCTGCCCACGATTCCCGCACAGATTCTGCGCGACTCCTGCAGATGTGGTTCATGGGTACTACAGTCACCCGCGCACCGATCACCGGGCAACGCCTGGGCATCAGACGGCCGGATGCAGGTGCGAGCACAGCAAGTTGCACCGTTCTGGGGGGCTTTATGCGCGACATGGTCAAGGGGTCGAATGTCTCTCTCGCGGCTCTGAGCGAGAACATCGATTCGGTGATCGTCAGTCTGGGCTGGGGGAGCTCGACCGGCGAAGGGGACGCCGACGTGTCCGTCCTCCTGCTGGACGAGAACGGTAAGGTCCGCAGCGACGCCGACTTCTACTTCTACAACAACCCGGTCGCAGCGGACGGAAGCGTGCAGCTTCTGGGCAAGACGCCGACGGCGGACGGCAACGAGGACCGGATCAGCTTCGACCTGACTGCGGTCTCCCCCGAAGTCGACCGGATCGTCCTGGCCGCCAGCCGCTACGAGGGCGCCCGCTTCGGAGAACTCGACTGCGTGAGACTGGCGTTGGCAGACGGCGGAGGCGAGGAACTCCTCAACTTCGCCATCGACGACGCCGACTCGGTGAGCGCGATCATCTTCGGCGAGCTGTACCGGCGTGCGGAGGAATGGAAGTTCCGCGCAGTCGGCCAGGGGTACGACGTGGGTCTCGCAGGTCTGGCAACGGACTTCGGGGTCGACATCGACGACGACGCGGCCGCCGGGGAAGCGCTGGACGAGACCGAGGGCGACGATCAGGCGGACCCGACGGCGGCAGAGCCGGAAACGGCGTCGCCATCGCCCCCGGCGGGGGCGTCGGCGGGCGAACCCCAGCCGCAGGAGACTCTCGAGGCGGTCCCCTCCCCTCGCCGGCCTGAGGACGAGGAGCAGCCGAGGAAGGCGGCGGCGAGGCCTCGTACGGCCAAGAAGAAGGTTGTCCTGCCCAAGGCTGCCAAGAAGACGCTGGCCGAGAACGAGTCGTGGAAGGACGCGCGGCTCTTCCCGGCATCGGCGCTCAAGAGCGACCGGGAGCGCGAGACGCGTGCGACCTCGGTACTGCTGTCCGTGATGGCTCAGGTCCCCGAGTTCGGCCGGAGACTCACCGCCGCCTTCGGAGCACCCGCCGGCCGCATGGAGACCTTCACCGAGGTCACCCTGCCGCACGGCGACACCCCGCGTCGCCCGGACGGAGTGATCCGGGTCGAGCGGGCCGGCAAGCTGTGGACGGCCCTCATCGAGACGAAGACCAACGGCAGCGCGCTCAAGGCCGAGCAGGTCCAGGCGTACATGGACATCGCCGCGCGCCGCGGCTACGAGGCCGTGATCACCCTGTCGAACGACGTCGCGCTGGAGGGCAGCCCGCTCGTCGAGGTCAAGATCGACAAGCGGCGTAAGCACAAGGTGGCCCTGTGGCACCTGTCGTGGGCTGAAGTCGCCCATCAGGCGCAGCTGTTGATCAGGCACGAAGGTGTCGGCAACGCGGCGCACGCCTGGCTCCTCCAGGAGCTGCTGCACTACTTGCGGCACGAGAACTCCGGCTGCCACGGCTTCCAGAACATGGGTCCGGCCTGGGTACCGGTACGCAACGGAATCGACGACGAGACCCTGTGCCAGGGCGACCCGCGGGCGCTGGAGGTCGTCGAGAGCTGGGAACGCCTCATCCGTCAGGTCTGCCTGCGGCTGGGCGGCGAACTGGGGCAGAAGGTGCTGCCGGTCCAGCGCACCAGACGCGGAGCCGATCCGAAGGCGCTCCGCGGCCGTCTCGCGGATCAGCTCTCCCTCGAGGGGCGCCTGCACTCGGAGCTGCGCATCGAGGGGACGCCCGGCGTCCTGGCGATCAGCGCGGACCTCCGCACGGGCAAGCTTCGCACCTCGATCGAGATCCCGGCACCCGAGCAGGGCTACCCCCTGTCGTGGGCGAAGCGACTGGTCCGGCGCCTGGCAGAGGCTCCGGCGGACCTGCACGTCGAGACCCTCGTCGAAGGCGAAGCGGTCGGCCCCCGGGGAACGCTCGAACGCCTCCGACCCGAGCCGGCCGACCTGCTGCCCAAGGAGCCCGCGTCCCAGATCATCGGCTTCCGGCTGTCCCTCCTCAAGAGCATGGGAAGCACGCGCGGGAACGCGGAGTCGGGCTTCATCCGCAGCGTCGACGACGCGGTGAACCGCTTCTACACCGGCGTGGTGGTCCATCTGGAGGGTTCGACTTCCCGCCGGACCCCCTCCAAGGGCACGGCGCCGACGGCCTGAGGCCCGACGGCCACCCGGAGGCAGGAGCGGGGCCCGAACCCAAGGACTCGGCCGGGCTCCGCTCCTGTCCCCGGCATCGCGCAAGCCTCAATCGCCCTGCGGCCCGCCCCGAACCGTGCCCCCTCCCTCACCAACTACCCGAGGAACTCGACTGGTCCGCCTTGCTGTCTTCAGGCACCACGCGCGGTGGCTTCATGCCTGCGCTCGGCTGATTGCAGATTGGCGGCCACCGAGGGGCGTTGGCGGTCAGCGCGGTCGCGGTGGTCGCTGTTCGTCGCTGCTGTACCGCGACGGCAGTCACCTGGAACGGCTTCCAGCGACCTACCGGCAGACGACATCTCGGCGTCATACTGCCTTCATCCATGCCTGGTCGGCAGTGACTCGGTTATCTGAGCGGAGAGGGAACGCGATGCCGCTGGAGTTCGGGTTGTGGCGAGTGGATGACAAACCCGTACGAGTCGCCACGCGGCCGATGCCCTTGGAGTCTCGCCTCGAGGAACTCATCGAGGTCGATCCCGGCATCCTGGGACATCCGCTGCTGCTGATAGGCCGGCAGGTGCTGACGCAGTACGGCAAGGTCGTCGACCTACTGGGCATGGATGCCGAGGGGGGCCTGCACGTTCTGGAGCTCAAGCGAGACCGAACATCTCGTGAGGTGGTGGCTCAGGTTCTCGACTACGGTTCCTGGGTTCAGGAGCTCACCAACGACCAGATCCGCGACATCTACGCTTCCTACGCCCGCGGCAGAGGACTGGCGGAAGAGTTGGACGAGGCGTTCGCGCTGCGTTTCGGCGGCATCCCGCCCGAAGCGCTCAATTCCACTCACGCCCTCACCATCGTGGCAAGCGAGATCGATGCGGCGACGGAGCGGATCGTCACCTATCTGGCTTCCGGGTTCCGGGTACCGATCAACGTGCTCTTCTTTCGCTACTTCGAGGACGAGGAACGCTCGTATCTGGCTCGTACCTGGTTGATGGACGAGGTCGAGGCCGCGGTCCCCTCGGGTGGAGCGAAGGGCAGAGGGAAGCAGGAGCCGTGGAACGGGACGCATTGGTACGTATCGTTCGGCGACGAGTCTGGCGGCAGGAACTGGAACGACGCCCTTCGCCACGGGTTCGTGTCAGCGGGTGGCGGGGAGTGGTTCTCCCGGACGATCCGGTCTCTGCCACTCGGGGCACGGGTTTTCACGCACATCCCCAAAGTGGGCTATGTGGGCGTCGGCACGGTCTCCGGCGCACCGCAACCGTTCGAGGACGCCGTCCTCAGCGTCGACGGTGAAGCCCGGCGGATGACCGATCTCTCCCTGGCGGGCACCTACCGACGCCCTGCGGAGAGCACGGAGAGGGAGGGGGAGGATCCGCGCGAGTGGATCGTTCCGGTCAACTGGGAGCGTGCCGTGCCGCGGGAAGAAGCATTGTGGCGCGCGGGCTTCTTCGCCAACCAGAACTCCGCCTGCAAGCTCCGAGCCCGGTTCACGATCGAAGCGGTCTCCCGCCACTTCGGCGTCGATCAAGACACCTCCGACGCCTGACAAGCCCTCCGCAGCCACTGTCGAAGGACCGTCTGGCGCCGTCGTGGCCATCTTCCATCACGAGGACCGGTAAACGCCGTGGACAAGCGGGGCGCAGTATCCATGACGCCATCGCCGGCGGGCGGGGATCGTGCATTCCAGCTTGGTCCTGCGGCGCTGGTAGGGCCACCCGATGGTGTCCGTGCCGTTCAGTCGGCGGGAAGCCGAAGGCTACGAAGTGCGCCGATCGCGCGCCCCCACCTGCCGACGGCTCCCGGAAACCTCCTTCTGGCTGTGGGCATCGGGAGTTCGGTACGGCGTTGACCTGCTGTGGTGGGGGCTGTGGTCGGGGTCGGAAGCCGTGGTCGGGGGAGGCGTCCCAAAGTGATGTCCCTGGTGGTTGCTTCGTGGTCGTTCCCGTGGTCGGGGCGACCGTGTCTACGGTGTCGAGCCGAGGGGGACGCCTTCGTGGGAGGGGGGCCGAGCATCCGTGGCCGCTTCGGATCTGGCGCCACTGCCGGCAGGTAGGTACCAGCTGGCCTCGAACCTGGTGTCGTGCGGTCGGGGGAGCGTCTGCGCGGGGGAGTCGTTCTCCGCAGTGCGCAGGTGACGTCGTGCGATGAACAGAACCGGACACCGCACTGCGCAGATCGCTGCGCAGCGCCCCTTCCTGCTGTGCCGTGAGTTTGCGCGGTTTCCGTGCGCAGTGCGCAGCAGGGAGGGGGCCTTCTGGTCGGGTCCTGGCCGGGTGTTGGCTGTGCGGGCGGAGTTGCGCAGTCGGGCCTCACGCGTGGATGCGCAGCCGTGAACCGGCGCGGCCTGCGCAGCTGACCGTGCGGGAGGAACAGATCCTGCGCATCATCGGCTTGTCCATCGAGGGGCTGACCGTGGCGGAGAGCGGGGCTGTAGTGGGACTGCGCAGCAAAAGGGTTGGTGTCCTACCGCCTGCGCAATCCTGAGGGGCGGTGCGCGGTTCCGCGGCGGATGGAACTGGCACACCTGCCAGCTCCTCTCGCCGACGGCGTACTCGCTGGCGATCGGGTTCTGCACCTGATGCCATGCGCGGCGGCCACGGGAATCCGGCGCGCCCAGAGCGCGGCCGCTCCAGTTCGTGCGGGCGACGATCAGCGCCGCGCGTTCGCGCCCCCTCACTCGGAGCCGGGCGCTAGCCGCCACGTCCTGGGGATCCCAGCCCGGGGGAGGAGGGGCGGGGCGACTTCCGTCAGGCGTTCTCGTGCACCTCCCACGCATCCCGCGGTTCGGTCGACCACGACACCCGCTGGAAGAGCGTCCGCAGATCTGCGCGGACCTGACCGAGTTCGTCCTGGTCGTCGATCAGAGCCGTACGAGGATGCCACGGTCCGACGGAACTGCCGTTCGAACCACATCTCGGGTACGCCTCGCGACAACATCTCTTGCGCCAACTCTTGCTGCATCTCCTGCGAGATCTCTTGCGACTTCTCTTGCGCGAGGATCTCCCTCATTGCGGAATCCGTGCAGGTCACCTCCCGCGTGCGGGCGTGGTCGGTGCTCTGACATCCCCGTTGCGACCGCTTTGCCCGTACCCCTGGCTGGAGTTGAGAGGTGAGGGAGGGCGGATGGGCGGCGCGGGCGCTGCCGGGGATCGGGGCGCGCTCGCCGGTGTTGCGCGCCGGGCGGGGCCGGCGCGCCTGACCGATTCCGGGCCGACTACTTAGCTCGGCGGTGGTCTGCCTTACGTTCAGAGGGGCAGGCTGTCGCTCCCGTTGTAGCTGGGCGAGGAGCGACGCTGCGGTTGCATCCGTGGTCGGCCTGGGCGCCGCGGTCTGCGGGTCAGGGCCCAGCGTGGGCCCGGCGAACGTCCCTGGCAACAGGGCCGTTCCGGCGAGTGGAATGCGCCTTTCCCCAGGGCGGTTCCGGCGAGTGGAACGCGCTCTTGCCCGGTGCTCGGCGGCTCTTCACACTCGGCGCATGGAGACACGTACCGCTCTGGTGACCGGCGCGGCACAGGGCCTCGGACAGGAATTCGCCGTCGCACTCGCCGGGCGCGGTTACCGGGTCGCGGGCATGGACCTGGTCCCGCAGCCCGAGACGGCGGAACGCGTACCGGACTACGTGGAGTTGATCGCGGACGTCACCGACGAGGCACAGGTCACGGCGGCGCTGGAGCACGTCATCGACCGGTTCGGCACCCTGCACGTGCTCGTCAACAACGCCGGTGTGTACCCGGAGTCGGCCTTCGAGGACACCACGCCCGAGGAGTGGCGGCGGGTGATGCGCGTCAACCTGGAGGCGCCGTTCCTGATGACCCGTGCCGTCCTGCCGCATCTGAAGGCGGCCGGCTGGGGCCGGATCGTGAACATCACGTCGGCGGCCGTCCTCACGGCTCCGCCCACGATGGTCGCGTACGTCTCCTCGAAGGCCGGACTGATCGGCTTCACCAGGGCGTTGGCGTCCGCGCTCGGACCGTACGACATCACCGTCAACGCGATCGCGCCGAGCATGGTGCGCACCGCCACGGCCGAACGGACCGTCGGCGCGGACGGCGGCTTCGAGCACGTCCGCGCCCAGCAGGCCGTCCCGCGGACCCAGCGGCCGGGAGACCTCGTCTCCACCCTGCTCTACGTGGTCGACGAGGGCAGCGGCTTCCTCACCGGCTAGACCCTCAACGTGGCGGGCGGATCGGCCTACTTGTGAGCGCCCGCGCCGCCGAGGGGCGGTCGGCCCGGGATCAGGACTCCCGGAGCCACTCCCGCAGCTCCTCCTTCAGCGAGCGCTGGAACGCGGTGAGCAGCGCCTGCACCACCAGCGGCTGCATGTGCGCCGACAGGGACTTCACCGCCGCCACGGACTCCCCTTCCCCCACCGCGTCGCGCAACAGGGTGGACAGTTCGTGGGCCGCCGCCCGCGAGTGCTCCAGCAGGACGGTGCGTGCGGCGAGGATCGTCTCGTGCGCGATCGGTACGTCCAGGAGCTCCACGCCGAGCCGCAGCAGCCCGGGGTCCAGCCGGACGGAGTCACCCGTCCACTCGATGACACCCATCGCGGCGAGCCGCTCCAGGTCCCCTTCGCTGAGCGGCCGCCCGGCCCGACGCTCCAGCTCCTCCCGGGTCACCTCCTCCGTCGCGTCGGGCGCCCAGGACGCCACCACGGCACGGTGGATGGCGAGCTCGTGCGCGCTCAGACCGGGCGGCAGCTGCGTCAGATGACGCTCGATCGCGGCCAGCGTCATGCCCCGCTGCTGCAACTCCTCGATGAGCGCGAGCCGGGCCAGATGCTCCTGGCTGTAGTGGCCGACGCGGCGGGGGCCGATCACGGGCGGCGGCAGCAGGCCCCTGGCGCTGTAGAAGCGGACCGTACGGACCGTGACACCCGCCCGCGCGGCCAGCTCGTCGACCGTGAGCGTCGGCTCCTCGGTGTCCGTCGTCATGGGCAGGTCCTCGCTTCTCGCGTCGTGCCGCGCGCCCTGGGTCACCGGTGACGGCGCGGTGCAACAGTATTGCTGTCTCACCGGTGTTGTGAAAGCGTCCGTCCAGGAGCGGCGCGGGTCGCGGCCCGCGCGGCACTCGGATCCGACGGCGCCAGGAGGCGGTCATGACCACGATCCTGAGACTCCCGGGAGAGCCCGCCGAACTCACCCTCCCCGCCCTGCTGCTGCGCAACGCCGAGGACCACGGCGACCTGCCGGCGCTGTCCTGGCGTACGGAAGACGGCTGGACCACCCTCACCTGGGGCGAGGTGCGCAGTGAAATCGCCGGACTCGCCTCCGGATACGCCGGTCTCGGCGTCGGGCGGGGCGACCACGTCCTCATGATGATGGGCAACCGTCCCGAGCACTGGCTGAGCGACCTGGCGCTGACCCACCTGGGCGCCGTACCGGTCACCGTCTACTCCACGTCCGCCGCGGAACAGGTCCAGCACATCGCCCGGCACAGCCGTGCCCGCCTCGCGGTCGTCGGGGGACTGCGCGAACTGCCGTGCTGGGAACCCCTGTTGGGGGACACCGGCGTACCCCTGGATCGATTGGTGGTCGCGGAGGCGTCCGAGGCGGGCACCCACCGCACGTACGACTCGCTGCGCGGCCAGCGTCCCACGGCGTCCGCCGGGTCCGGACAGGGGACCGTCGCCGAGGCCGCACCGGTCGGGACGGCCGCGGACGCGCCCCGCTCCGAGGCGTTCGAGAAGGCCTGGCACCAGAGCCGCCCCACCGATCCGCTCACCGTCGTCTAGACCTCGGACACCACCGGCGAGCCCAAGGGAGTGAGCATCAGCCACCGCAAGGTCGTACTGAACGTCCTGGCCCTCGACCGACTCGTCGAACTCCCCACCCATGTCGAGCACATCTGCTATCTGCCCTTCGCGCACATCGCCGAGCGGATGCTCGGGATCTACCTCCGTTGCTGAGCCCGTAGTCGGGTCTCAGCATTCCGGGCATTTCGGCCCGGAAGGTCCGTCACATCACCAGAGCGTCAAGGGCTCGGCTTGAAGACGGTCTCCCGCTTCTGTCTGCTGCTGGTGCGGCAGGGTTGCGCCACCTGCCCGCCCCGTCCCCGTCGTGCGGCGGGGGCGGGTGGTGCGGGTCTTCCGGTCGGCTCCACGGGGTTTCGACACTGCCGGGCGGTGTCCTGGTTTCCGGCCACTCCGGTACCAGTCGTGCAGGCTGCCGCTGCGAGGGCGGCGAGGTTGCGGGCCGCGTTGTCGTCCCGGTCGATGACCAGGCCGCACACGTCGCATGCGTAGGTCCGGATGTGCAGCGGCAGTTTGGCTTTCACCACGCCGCACCCGGAACAGGTCTTGGAGGAGGGGAACCAGCGGTCGGCCGCGATGATGCGGCAGCCGTTCCGCTTGGTCTTGTAGGTGAGCTGGCGGCGGATCTCACCGAATCCGGCGTCGGCGATGTGCCGGGCAAGGCGCCGGTTCTTCACCATGCCGGCGACGTTGAGGTCCTCGATCACGACGGTGCCGTACTCGGCAGCAACGCTCGTGGTGAGCTTGTGCAGGGCGTCCGCGCGGAGGTTCGCGACCCGGTGGTGCACGCGGTTGCGCTGGGCGTTGGCTTTCTCCCACCTGCGGGAGGCCTTCCGACCGGTGCGGCGGTCCGGGCCGCGTCGGCGGGAGACCGTGCGGGAGGCCCGGCGCAGGTGTGTCAGGGCGCTGTCTAGGTGCCTGGGGTTGGGCACGGTGCGGATCTCGCCGGTGCTGTCGGCGATGACGGCGAGGGTCTTGATGCCGAGGTCGATGCCGACCGCGACACGTGGCCGGGCCACGCGGACCAGGTCGCGCGCGGTCTCGACCTGGAAGGCGACGAACCAGCGTCCGCGTTCGTGGCGGACGGTCGCGGACAGGATCCGCGCCGTGCCGGCCTGCACGCGGCGCAGGAGTGTGGCGGTGGACTCGTGGACGCGGACGGTGGCGAGCCTCGGCAGGGTGACGTGACGGCCGCCGGCCTCAAGCCGGATGGTGCCGGTGGTGAACCGGCAGGACAGGCGTGCCTTCCGTTTCGACTTGAAGCGGGGCATCCCGAGCTGCTTGCCGCGCCGCTTGCCCTGCTTGGACCTGGCGTAGTTGTCGAACGCCGCCGCGGCGTTCGCCAGGCCGGTGTTGTACGCCTCCTTGGAGTTCTCCTCCCACCAGGCAGCGAAGCGCGGGTCAGTCTTCTTGGCCTGGTTGAACTCCTTGCGCAGCGCGGGCAGCGACCACGGCCGCCACTCGGTGAGCCGGTTGGCAGGAATGCCGTAGGACTCCTCCGCCCGGCGCTGCCACCACGACGCCGACACCCACCCCACCGCCCAGTTGTACGCCGCGCGCGCCGCACCGCAGTGCGACCGAAGAGCTTGCTCCTGGGCGGCGTTCGGGTCCAGCGCGAACCGGAACGCCTGCACCACGAACCCGGGCTGCGGCCGGAACTTCTTCACTCGACGGCCTTGTCGTCGGCGGTCTCGGCAAGGTCGAGGACGACTAGGCGCCGGCCGGACGCCGACAGTGCGGCCTCCAGGTACTCGACACCAAACCGGGCCAGCCGGTCACGGTGCTCGACCACGATCACGGCAGTGCCCGGGTCGGCGAGGAGCCGGTGCAGCTTGCGGCGTCGCCCGTTCAGCCCCGACCCGACCTCGGTCACGACCTCCGCGACCGCCAGGCCCAGTCCATTCGCGCCGGACACCACCCGCGCGACCTGCCGATCCAGCTCGGCCCTCTGGTCGGCTGAAGATACGCGGCAGTACGCCACCACGCGTCCGGACGGCTGGCCGGAAACCTCGTCGACCAACCACGTCCCAGAGGGCGCCTGGCGGACCGGAACGGGCATCTTCCCGTCCTTCACCCACCGCCAGGCGGTCTGGTAGCTCACGCCCTGCTGACGTGCCCACTCCGAAAGCTTCACAAGACCAAGGTACGTGAGATGCCTGACCGGATATGACTATGAGTGGCTAGAAAATCCGTAGCAGCTGCCACCCCCCTTGTTCCGCGCCTCGCACGTCCATCTGTGGGCGGACCCCTCGGAGGTGGCCGCCGTCGCCCGGGAGCTGCATCCCGCGCAGTTCTTCGGTGTCCCGCGCGTGTGGGAGAAGCTCGCGTCCGCCGTGCGGGCGGCGCTGGCCGGACTGCCGACGGAGCGGCGGACGGCCGTGGAGGCGGCGATGGAGACGGCCCGCGCGCACGTGACCTGCCGTGAGCGCGGCGAGGAGCCGTCCGCCGCACTGAGTGAGGCGTACCGCACGGCCAAGGAACAGGTGCTTGAGCCGATCCCCGCGCTCGCCGGATTCGACCGCCTGGAGTGGACGGCGAGCGCCTCGGCACCGATGCCCCAGGACGTCGTGCGGTTTTGGGCGTGCTTCGGCCTCGCGGTCATGGACGCCTGGGGGCTGACGGAGACGATCGGCGTCGCCACCGCCAACAGCCCGGCCGCCTTCCGCCTCAGCTCGGTCGGCAGGCCGCTGGACGGACTGGAGATCCGGATCGCCGGGGTCGGCGAGATCCCCGTACGGGGAGAGGCCGTCTTCGTCGGCTATCTGCGGGCCGACGGTTCGCTGGAGGACGTCCGGGACGCCGACGGCTGGTTCGCCACCGGTGACATCGGACGGCTCGACGAGGACGGCTTTCTCTGGATCACCGACCGCAAGAAGGAAATGTCCAGGTCGAGCCCTTTGTGTGGGTGGCGAATCTGGTGGGCCAGCGGGGGATACGCACCGGCAGCAAGGGCGTGCCCGTGCGCTACGAGGCCATCGACGCCTCGCTCGGACTGCTCGCGGACAAGGCCGTCGAACTCGGCGCGTCCGTGCACATGCCGCGCATCGGGTGCGGCCTGGCCGGCGGCAGATGGTCGCGGGTCGAACCCCTCGTCGCCGAGCGGCTGGTACGCCGGGGGCTGGCGGTGACGGTGTACGACCACGGGGACTGACCGGCGGGGCGACGCGGCGGCGTGCGGTCCGGCGGAGCCGACCGGACCACGGATGAAGGAAGTTGCGAAAGTTTCTGCAATTTCTTGCCGTGATGGGCCGGGCCTGCTTGACTCGCTGCTCGGATCCGAGAGGGAGAGTCATGAGCCGCGACATCGACGTCCTCGTCCTCGGCGGTGCGGGGGTGGACACGATCGTCCACGTCCCCGAACTGCCGCTTCCGTACGCCGACAGCTACATGATCCGTCCCGGGATCGAGACCCGGGCCGGGCAGACCGGTGACTTCGTCGCGCTGGGCCTGCACCGGCTCGGCCTGCGCACCCACCACCTCGACATGCTCGGCGACGATCCCGAGGGCGACCTCGTGCGAGCCCTGCACCGCGACCGGGGCATCGCGCTCACCGAGGTGCCCCAGCCCGCGGGCACCAAGCGCGCGGTCAACCTCGTCGGCCCCGACGGGCGCCGGCTGTCCCTGTACGACGACAGCCGCTCGCACGAAGGGGACCGGCTGCCCGAGAAGACGGTGAGGGAGCTGGCCGCGGCGAGCCGCCACGCCCACGTCTCCATCACCCACCCGTGCGCCTTCGCCCTGCAGGCCCTGCGGGAGACCGGGGTCACCCTCTCGACCGACCTGCACAACTGGGACGGCGAGAATCCCTACCACGAGCCGTTCGCCTACGCCGCCGACGTCGTGTTCGTCTCCACCACCGCCCTCGCCGACCCCGAGCGCACCATGCGGCGGATCATGGAACGGGGCCGGGCCGAAGCGGTCGTCGCCACGGCCGGCGCCGAGGGCGCATACCTGCTGGCCGACGGCGAGCTGACCCATGTTCCGGCGGTCCCGCCCCGGACGCCCGTGGTCGACTCGAACGGCGCAGGGGACTCCTTCGCCGCTGGCTTCCTCTTCGGCCGGCTGACCGGCGAACCGGTCCGGCGCTGCGCCCTGTACGGCGCGGTCGCCGGCGCCTACGCCTGCACCGTGCCCGCGACCCGGGCCGACGCCATCAGCCGGGACGAACTCCTCGCCCAGGTCGACGAGTTGGAAAGTGAGACCGCCCGCCGCTGAAGCATGCGGCCGGCCACCGGCTCACGGCTGACGCCCCGGCCCGTGGCCCGCTCACCCCCTGCCCGCCCGTCCCCGGCAGGGAGGGCGGGCAGGGAAGACCCGGCGGGCGGGCGGACGTACCTCAGCCGGAGTGGACCGCGTCAGTGGCGGCGATCTTCTTCCACGACTTCGGCCGGGCGACGGCACCTTCCGCTCGCGGGGCCACCGTGAGCCCGGCACCCCGCGCCGCCGGAGCCGCCGGCTTCGACGGCTGGAACAGCCAGGTGTCGAAGAGCGCCGCGAGCGACGTACCGGACACCTGCTCGGCGTACTTCTGGAAGTCGCCGACCGACGCGTTCCCGTACGCGTGCTCCTTCGGCCACCCCTTCAGGATGGCGAAGAAGGCGTCGTCGCCGACCTCCTCGCGCAGCGCCTGCACCGCCAGCGCGCCCCGGTCGTAGACCGCGATGTCGAACTGGTTGTCCGGCCCCGGGTCGCCGGGCGCCACCGTCCAGAAGGTGTCGTCCGCCGGATGCGAGGCGTACACGTAGTCCGCGAGCTCCCGCGTGGTGCCCTCGCCCTCGTGCTCCGACCACAGCCACTGCGCGTACCGCGCGAAGCCCTCGTTGATCCAGATGTCCTTCCAGCCCTTCAGCGACACGTCGTCGCCGTACCACTGGTGCGCCAACTCATGAACGACCACAGAGGTATTGGAGCCGTTCGCGAACTGCCGAGGGCTGTAGTACACGCGCGTCTGGGTCTCCAGCGCGTACCCGGTGGTCGTGTTGGGCACGTACCCGCCGGCGGAGCTGAAGGGATACGGCCCGAAGTAGCCGCTCAGCCAGTCGACGAGTTCCCCCGTCCGCTCGACACTGGCGCGCGCCGCCCCGTCGTTGTCGCCGAGATCCTTGCTGTAGGCGTTGACGACCGGGACGCCGCCCTCGGACGTGCCGGTCGTGATGTCGAACTTCCCGACCGCGAGGGTGGTGAGGTAGGTGGCCTGCGGCTTGTTCGACCGCCAGTTGTAGCGGGTCCAGCCGAGCCGTGAACTCGTCGACTGCAGTGTGCCGTTGGAGATCGCCTGGGTGCCGTCCGGGACGGCCACCGACACGTCGTACGTCGCCTTGTCGAGCGGGTGGTCGTTGCTCGGGTACCACCACCACGCCGACTCGGGCTCGTCCGCGGCGACCGCCCCGTCCGGGGTGCGGTGCCAGGTCGAGAAGCCGTACGCGCTCTTCGTGGACGGCACTCCGCTGTAGCGGACGACGACGGTGACCGGCGTGCCCTTGGCCAGCGGCTTCGCCGGCGTGATCTCCAGCTCGTGCTGGCCCGATGTGGCGAACGACGCCTTCGCGCCGTTGACCCGGACCTCGCTCACATCGAGCAGGAAGTCCAGATCGAACCGGGACAGGTCCTGCGTGGTGGTCGCCAGGAGGGTGGCCGTGCCCTCCAGTTCGTCCGTCCGCGGCTGGTAGGTGAGCCGCAGGTCGTAGTGCGAGACGTCGTATCCGCCGTTGCCGTAGGCCGGGTAGTAGGGGTCGCCGATACCCGGTGCTCCCGGTGTGTGGCTTGCCGCCGATGCCGGGATCGCCAGCAGCAGAAAGGCGGCGAGAGCGCCCGGGGCGATGAGTCTGCGGTGCACGTCGAGCTCCAAGTCGTGGGGGCATGAAGTCGGTCCGGAGCCTATTCAGTCCCTGTGGCCCCGGTCATGTCCACGGCCACCCCTGTCACACGATCGCCATTCGGCCGACATGAGCCATCCAGCCCCAGAGACCTTTCATCGACCCTCTTTTGCACGGGAGTTGACCGGGGTACGTTCCGCGCATGCCGATACCAGTGCGCCGCGCGCGCTTAACGACCTGGAGATCGCTCGCGACGGCGGCCGTTGCCGCCCTGATGGCCGCCCTCCTGGCTCCCTCCGCCGCACACGCGGCCCCGAAGGAGAGCGCCCCGGTCTATTCGTACGAGAACGCGATCCGTGAGTCCGTCTGGGTCGACACCGGGCTCGACGGCGACAGCGACGGAAAGAACGACCGGGTCGCGGTCGACATCGTCCGGCCGCGCGAACTCGCCCGCCAGGGACGCAAGATCCCCGTGATCATGGATGCCAGCCCGTACTACTCCTGCTGCGGGCGCGGCAACGAGAGCCAGCGGAAGACGTACGACGCGGATGGCCACGTCGTCCAGATGCCGCTGTTCTACGACAACTACTTCGTGCCGCGCGGCTACGCCTTCGTCGGCGTCGACCTCGCCGGTACCAACCGCTCCGACGGCTGCGTCGACGTGGGAGGCCGCTCCGACATCCGCTCCGCGAAGGCGGTCGTCGACTGGCTGAACGGCCGGGCCAGGGCCTACACCACACGCACCGGAGCCGCCACGGCCAAGGCCACCTGGACCAACGGCAGAACCGGCATGATCGGCAAGAGCTGGGACGGCACGATCGCCAACGGCGTCGCCGCCACCGGTGTCAAGGGACTGAAGACCATCGTGCCCATCAGCGCCATCTCCTCCTGGTACGACTACTACTTCGCCCAGGGCGCCCCGCTCTACGACTCGGGCCCCGACTGGCTCTCCGGTTACGTCGACAGCCCCGACGCCCGAGCCAAGTGCGCCGCCGTGCAACGGAAGCTGGTCGACGAGGCGCCGCGCACCGGCGACTGGACGTCACTGTGGACCGAGCGCGACTACGTCAAGGACGCCGCGAAGGTGAAGGCCAGCGTCTTCCTGGTCCACGGCATGCAGGACCTCAACGTCCGCGCCAAGAACTTCGGCCAGTGGTGGGACGCGCTCGCCAGGAACGGTGTCGAGCGCAAGATCTGGCTCTCCCAGACCGGCCATGTCGACCCCTTCGACTTCCGCCGCGCCACCTGGGTCGACACCCTGCACCGCTGGTTCGACCACGAACTCCTCGGCTACGACAACGGTATCGACGACGAGCCGGTGGCCGACATCGAACGCCACCCCGACCAGTGGGCCACCTCCACCGTCTGGCCGCCCCGCACCACCGCGGCGACGACCCTGCGACCGGGCACGGGACCGCAGGCGGGCGTCGGCACCCTCGGACGCCACCGGAACTCCGGAACGGAGACCTTCACCGACGACCCGCGGCTGAGCGAGACCGACTGGGCCGCGCACATCGACGAGCCGACGCCCGGCAAGGCGGGCTTCGCCACCAGGCCGCTCACCCGTGACCTGCGCCTCTCCGGCTCGTCCAAGGTGACCGTCACCGCCACGCCGACGACCTCGACGGCCCATCTCTCGGCCGTACTCGTCGACCTCGGGCCGGACACCATCCGCGACTACGCCGCCTCCGGCGAGGGCATCACCACACTCACCGACCGCACCTGCTGGGGCCCGAGCACGACCGGCGACAGCTCCTGCTACAAGGTGACACAGGCCACCAGGGCCGATGTCGGCTACACGGTCCTCAGCCGCGGCTGGGCCGACCTCGGCAACCACGCCTCGGACCAGGGCGTCCCGCTGACCCCGGGTACGGCGTACACCATCACGCTCGACCTGGCTGCCACCGACCACATCGTCCCCAAGGGCCACCGGCTCGCGCTGATCGTCGCGGGCACCGACAAGGACCTCATCGACCCGCCCTCCACCACACCGACCCTGACCCTCGACCTGTCCCGTACATCGGCCCGCGTCCCCTTCGTCGGCGGCGCCGACGCGTTCGCGCGGGCTACGGCGGGCTCCACCGCGGCCCCGGCCGCGTCCGTCCTCGACGGCGTACGCGATCCGGGCGCCGCCCTCCGCGTCCCGGGGGAGAGCCGCTGAGCCACCCGGACGACGGCCCACGGGCCGGATGACGGAGGGAACGCATCGATCAGACGGAGGCGGTCGGACCGACGAGTCCGGCCGCCTCCCGCGCGCAACCCCACGCCACGGTGACCCCGGCACCTCCATGACCGTAGTTGTGCACCAACACGCGCCCGTCCGGCAGGACTTCGCGCTCCAGCCGGACCGCGTCGCGCACCGGGCGCAGCCCCACCCGATGGTCGAGCACACGCGCTCCGGCGATCTCGGGGCGCAGCGCCGCGCACCGCTCGACGATCTCCGCCGCCACGTCGAGGTCGGGGACCTGCGACCAGTCGTCCTCGTCGGTGGTGCCGCCGAGGACCAGCCGGTCCGGCTGCGGGAAGACGTACGTGGTCGTCCCGGCCGCCGGGTCCGTCGAGACGAGCCACTCGCGGATCCCGGGGTTCTCGACGATCACGAGCTGGCCGCGCACGGGCCGTACGGCCGGATCCGGGACGAGGGCGCGGGCGCCGAGGCCCGCGCAGTTGACGACGACCGGCGCCCGAGCCTCCGCGAGGTCCGTCACCGTCCGCTCCTCGACCGTGCCGCCCGCCCGCAGCAAGCGCTCACGCAGCAGGCGCAGATGCACGGGCATGTCGATCAAGGGCAGCCGTGCCCGCAACGCGGTTCCCGGGTACTCCTCGGCCGTCGCCGCGCGCAGCCCGGGCACCCGGGCCGCCCACGCCCCCAGATCGTCCAGCCGCGTCTCGCCCATGACCCCCTCGACCAGGCGTACGCCCGTCTCCTCGGGCCGCCCCGCCAACTCCTCGTACACGGAGAGGGATACCAGCGCCCACTCACGGGCCAGTGCCTTCGGCTCGACGCGGTACGGCCACCACAGAGCCCCCGCAACCGCCGAGGTGGTCAGCTCGGCGGGCTCCCGCGCCCACACCCGGACCCGCCTGCCGGCCTCGGCCAGGACGACGGCCGTCGTCAGGCCGACCACCCCGCTGCCGACCACGATCACATCGCCGCTCCCGGGCTTCCCCATGCCGGGACGTTAGCGGAATATGTCATGCCGTGCTCATATCACTCTCCGTCTGGGGATACTCACAGCATGTCTGCCGAGTACGCCACCTTCGGCCTGGCACCGGCGATGCGTGCCGGTGGAGTCCTCGCCAACGGTGACTACCAAGTGCACCGGGACTTCGTCGACTTCGTCGTCGACGGACGCCCGCTGCTGTTCCAGCTCTCCGACCTCGACGCGGTGTCCCCGCTCGCCTCCGACGTACCGCCGGCGATCTTCACCGCGCAGGTGCGCAGCCTTCTCCTGGAGGCCGACGCCCCGCTCGACGGGGGCAGGTACGTCATCTACGGATGCCCGGAGTGCGAGGGCATCGAGTGCGGTGCCGTCACCGCGCTCATCGAAAGAGAGGGGGACGACTACGTCTGGCGCGAATTCGCCTGGCAGACCGGCGAACGGGCCGATCTGGAACGCAACGGCTACCACAGCATAGGGCCTTTCCGCTTCCACGGCGCCGAGTACCGCAGCGCCCTGAGCTCCCTGCTCGACGGCGATCCGGGCTCCCGCCGCCGCGTCCTGCTGATCGGCGCCCGGGTCGCCCTCCTCGCGAAGCTGGCCGCCGCCCTGCGCGCCATCGGGATCGGCGCCGACATCGCCCGCGACGCCACGGGAGTACCGGCGGACGAACTGCGCGCCTACGGAGCGGTGGTGTTCGGCCGGGCGGTCCCCGAGGCCGAACGGGCCGCCGTACGGGAGTCCTTCCGTGGCGCGGGCGTCGACGTCGCCCACGTCGAGGGCCTCGCCCCGATCGTTCCGCTGCTCGTCGCCCAGATCGAGCACGCGCTGGACCGCGGCCCGAGGGAGCTGCGCCGGCTCACCCGCCTGGTCGCCGCCGACGGTGAGGCCGGCGTCGAGGTCACGTCCACCTGCCGGGTCCAGCTGACCGCCTACCGCCTCGACCGCCTCTCGCGCACCCACGCGCACGACGTGTTCGACGGAATCCTGGAAACGGGCCGGCACCGGATTCCCCTGGAGGCCCGCGCGGTGAAGGGGGAGTCGTTCATCGTGGCACGGACGTCCGGGAGCGTACTGGCGGAACGAATGACCCACTGACCGATGCCCCACTGACCTCCGGCCACTGACCTCCGGCCACTGACCTCCGGCCGGTGACCTCCGGCCACTGACCTCCGGCCGGTGACCTCCGGGCCACCGACCTCCGGCCATGAACTCCGGCCCGTGACCACCAGCCCTGGTGACCGTCGGCTTGCGGGCTTGCGGGCTTGCGGGCTTGCGGGCTTGCGGGCTTGCGGGCTTGCGGCCCGTCGCCTGCGGCCCGTCGGCCTGCGGCCTGGTGGGCTGGCTGCCTCGTGGTCCGCAACCTTGGGGCCTGGAGGCCCCGTGGCCTGGCGGCCGGTGGCCCTGCGGCCCCCGGCGACCCGGGTGTCCGGCGGCACGGGGGCGTGCTGTCCGGCGGGCCGTGGGTCCGACGGTCCGGGGCGGTTGACCCGGCGGTCCGGGGGCCGTGGGCCTGTCCGTCCGGGGGCGGTGGATCCGGCGGGTCGGAGAGTTGTGGGCCCGTCGGCCCAGGGAGTGCCGCCCCGCGGAGATCGGCGGCGTGGGGCGGCCCCGCGGGCCGTTAAAATCGGCTCCCTGATGACTGCCACTCTCGTCGCCAAGAATCTCACCGCCGGACACGGCGACCGCGCGCTCTTCGCCGGACTCGACCTCGTCGTCGCGCCCGGCGATGTGATCGGGCTCGTCGGCGCCAACGGCGCGGGCAAGTCCACGCTGCTGCGGCTGCTCGCCGGCCTCCTCGCCCCGGAACAGGGCGAGCTGCGGCTCTCCCCGCCGACCGCGACCGTCGGACATCTGCCGCAGGAGCCGGAGCGGCGGGAGGGCGAGACCGTACGGGACTTCCTCGCGCGCCGCACCGGCGTCGACGAGGCCCAGCGGGTGATGGACGAGGCGACGCAGGCGCTCGTCGACGGAGCGCCGGGCTCCGACGACGCCTACGCGACCAGCCTGGAGCGCTGGCTCGACCTCGGCGGCGCCGACCTCGACGAACGTGCCGAGGAGGTCGCCGACTCCCTGGGGCTCGGCGTCGGTCTCGACCAGCCGATGACGTCCCTGTCCGGCGGCCAGGCGGCCCGGGCCGGACTCGCCTCCCTCCTCCTCTCCCGCTACGACGTCTTCCTGCTCGACGAGCCGACGAACGACCTCGACCTGGACGGTCTGGAGCGCCTCGAGCGCTTCGTCTCCGGCCTGCGCGCCGGGACCGTCGTCGTCAGCCACGACCGCGAGTTCCTCACCCGCACGGTCACCAAGGTCCTCGAACTCGACCTCGTACAGCAGCAGATCACGCTGTTCGGCGGTGGCTACGAGGCATACCTCGAAGAGCGCGACACCGCTCGCCGGCACGCCCGCGAGGACTTCGACGAATACGCGGACAAGCGCACCGCCCTCGAAGGCCGGGCCCAGATGCAGCGGGGCTGGATGGACAAGGGCGTCAAGAACGCGCGGCGCAAGGCGGGCAACGACAACGACAAGCTCGGCCGCAAGTTCCGCAGCGAGGCCAGCGAGAAGCAGGCCTCGAAGGCCCGGCAGACGCAGCGCATGATCGAGCGGCTGGACGTCGTCGAGGAGCCGCGCAAGGAGTGGGAACTGCGCATGGAGATCGCGGCGGCCCCGCGGTCGGGCGCGGTGGTCGCCACCCTGCGGGACGCGGAGGTGCGGCGTGGGGACTTCACCTTCGGTCCGGCGACGCTCCAGATCGACTGGGCGGACCGGGTCGCCGTCACCGGCGCGAACGGCGCCGGCAAGTCGACCCTGCTGGGCGCGCTGCTCGGCCGGGTCCCGCTGTCCTGCGGCCACGCCACGCTGGGCTCCGGCGTGGTCGTCGGCGAGGTCGACCAGGCCCGCAAGCTCTTCCACGGCTCCGAGTCACTGCTGGACGCGTTCGGCGCGGCCGTCCCGGACACGGAACCCGCCGAAGTCCGCACGCTGCTGGCCAAGTTCGGACTGAAGGCGGACCACGTCCTGCGCCCGGCGGCCACCCTCTCGCCGGGCGAGCGCACCCGCTCGGCGCTGGCCCTGCTTCAGGGCCGGGGAGTCAATCTGCTGGTCCTGGACGAGCCGACCAACCACCTCGACCTCCCGGCCATCGAGCAGCTGGAATCGGCCCTGGACTCCTACGAGGGCACACTCCTGCTGGTCACCCACGACCGCCGCATGCTGGACGCGGTCCGCACGACCCGCCGCCTGGAGGTGGCGGACGGCAAGGTGACGGAGCGCTGAGACGAACCGCGAAGGGGCGGCCGCCGTTGAAGGCAGCCGCCCCTTCGCAGAGTTTCACCGCAGTCAGCCGTGTCAGCCCCGGCCCCGCTTGGGGTCGGTCAGGCCGGCGCGCCGCAGGGCGTCCGCCATGGCGCTGTTCGCCGGCGGCGGAGCCTGCCGGGAGCCGCCACCGCCGCCACCGCCACCGCCTCCGCGACCGCCCTGCCGCTGTCCCCGCTGCTGGGGCGGCCGCCCGCCCCGCTGGGGACGACCGCCGCCCTCGGCGGCCGGGGCCGCCGCCTCGTCGTCCAGCCGGAGCGTCAGCGAGATCCGCTTGCGCGGAATGTCGATGTCCAGGACCTTCACCTTGACGATGTCGCCGGACTTCACGACGTCCCGCGGGTCCTTGACGAAGGTCTTCGACAGCGCGGAGACGTGCACGAGCCCGTCCTGGTGGACGCCGATGTCCACGAACGCGCCGAACGCGGCCACGTTCGTGACGACCCCCTCCAGAACCATCCCGGACGCCAGGTCGGAGATCTTCTCGACGCCGTCCTTGAAGGTGGCCGTCTTGAAGGCGGGTCGTGGGTCGCGCCCCGGCTTCTCCAGCTCCTTCAGGATGTCCGTGACGGTCGGCAGACCGAATTTCTCGTCGACGAAGTCGGCCGCCCTCAGCGAGCGCAGCACACCCGCGTTGCCGACCAGCGACGCGACCTCGCTGCCCGCCGTCTTCACCATCCGCCGCACCACGGGGTACGCCTCCGGGTGCACGCTGGACGCGTCCAGCGGGTCGTCCCCGCCCCGGATCCGCAGGAAGCCCGCGCACTGCTCGTACGCCTTGGGGCCCAGCCGGGCCACGCTCTTGAGAGCCGTACGGGAGGTGAAGGGACCGTTGGCGTCACGGTGCGCCACGATGTTCTCCGCGAGGCCGGAGGTGATGCCGGAGACCCGGGCCAGCAGCGGGGTCGAGGCGGTGTTCACGTCCACGCCCACGCCGTTCACACAGTCCTCGACCACCGCGTCCAGCGACCGGGACAGCTTCACCTCGGACAGGTCGTGCTGATACTGCCCGACACCGATCGACTTCGGGTCGATCTTCACCAGCTCGGCCAGCGGATCCTGCAGACGCCGCGCGATGGAGACGGCGCCGCGCAGCGACACATCCATGCCGGGCAGCTCCTGGGAGGCGAAGGCCGACGCCGAGTACACCGACGCCCCCGCCTCCGACACCATGACCTTGGTGAGGCCGAGCTCCGGGTGCTTGGTGATGAGCTCACCGGCGAGCTTGTCGGTCTCGCGGGACGCCGTGCCGTTGCCGATCGCGATCAGCTCGACCGCGTGCTCCTTGGAGAGCCGGGCGAGCTTGGCGATCGCCTCGTCCCACCGGTTGGCCGGGACGTGCGGGTGGATGACGTCCGTCGCGACGACCTTGCCGGTCGCGTCGACGACGGCGACCTTCACGCCCGTACGGAAACCGGGGTCCAGGCCCAGCGTCGAGCGCGTGCCCGCCGGGGCGGCGAGCAGCAGGTCCCGCAGGTTGGTCGCGAAGACGTTCACCGCCTCGTCCTCGGCGGCGGTGCGCAGCCTGAGGCGCATGTCGATGCCGAGGTGCACGAGAATGCGGGTGCGCCAGGCCCAACGCGCGGTCTCCGTCAGCCACTTGTCGCCGGGACGGCCGCGGTCGGCGATCCCGAAACGGTGGGCGACGATCCCCTCGTACGACGAAGGCCCCTCGGTGGACTCCTCCGGCTCCAGGACGAGATCGAGGACGTCCTCCTTCTCGCCGCGCAGCATGGCGAGGATGCGGTGCGAGGGCAGTTCCTTGAAGGGCTCGGCGAAGTCGAAGTAGTCGGCGAACTTGGCGCCCGCCTCCTCCTTGCCCTCGCGCACCTTGGCGGCGAGCCGTCCGCGCACCCACATGCGCTCGCGCAGCTCGCCGATCAGGTCGGCGTCCTCGGAGAACCGCTCGGTGAGGATAGACCGGGCGCCGTCCAGGGCGGCCTGCGGGTCGGCGACGCCCTTGTCGGCGTCGACGAAGGCCGCCGCCGCGGCGAGCGGGTCGACCGTCGCGTCGCCGAGCAGGCCGTCGGCCAGCGGCTCCAGGCCCGCCTCGCGGGCGATCTGCGCCTTGGTGCGCCGCTTGGGCTTGAACGGCAGATAGATGTCCTCGAGACGCGCCTTCGTCTCGGCGGCCCTGATCTGCGCCTCGAGTTCGGCGCTGAGCTTGCCCTGCTCGCGCACCGAGTCGAGGATCGCGGCGCGCCGGTCCTCCAGCTCCCGCAGATAGCGCAGCCGTTCCTCGAGGGTGCGCAGCTGCGCATCGTCGAGCATCTCGGTCGCTTCCTTGCGGTAGCGGGCGATGAAGGGAACCGTCGACCCGCCGTCGAGCAAGTCGACGGCGGCCTTGACCTGCCGCTCCCGTACGCCGAGTTCCTCGGCGATCCTGCCTTCGATGGACCCTACGAGGGGTGTCGTCACGATCCCGTACCGCCTTCTCCACTGGGGTTGCGCGGCAATTGTGGCAGGTGACACGGACAACGGGGGATCAGGGCGGCACTCGAACGGGTCGCGCGCCGCGGGGTCCGGCCCCAGGGACACGGAATCCCGCGGGGCCCGCGGGACTGCGTCCCCCTCGGATCTCGCGGGCGGGCGTGTCTCTCGGACCCCGTGGGCGGTTGTGTCCCTCAGGCCCCTCGGGCCCGCCCGGAGCGCGAGGCTCCGCCGAACAGCCGGGCCAGGGCCCGGAACGGCAGCGTCACGACCGTGGCGATCGCCCCGCCGATCTGCCGCAGCACGTCCGCGATGGCACGCAGCATGAATCTCCCCTTTCGTCACCCGGCACGGAGAGCCGGGTGACGTACGGGTACCTCAGCTCCCGCCGATCATGCCTCGCAGGTCATTCCTTGCCGATCATTCCGTCCGGGAACGCGCCGGCGGCGAACGCCGTCATCAGCAGGTTCCTCGCGATTTCCGTCAGCCGCTCCACCCCGGCGGCGCCCAGGTGCTCGTAGGGGGCGCGGTCGAGCCGGTCCGTCCGGGCCTCGATGTCCTGGCGCAGGTCCACGCCCGCCTGCGTCAGTTCGCCCCGCGCGTCGAGCAGCCCGCGCTCCCGCAGCCGCCCGGACGCCGCCTCCCAGTCCTGCCGCGACCAGCCGCGCGTGCCCAGCGCCCACTTGGGAGCCATGCCCTTGCCGGTCGCGGTGTGGCTCACCAGGGCCTCCACCGGGTCGAGCTCCGCGTCGAGCAGCACCGCGAGGTGACCGTCGCCGCGGTGCTCGCGCAGCAGGGTGGCCGCGTGCCAGAGCGCCAGGTGCGGTGCCTCGGGCACGGGGAGGTCCGCGTGCGCGGCGTAGAGCGGACGGGCGGTCGAGCCGCAGGCCTCGGCCGCGCGCAGGGCGAGTTCCGCCGCCTCGGCCACGTCCTTGGAGGCGATGAGGTCCTCGCCGAGCAGCCGCCTGAGCGTCGCGTCCACGGCATGCGCGCGTGCCGCGAGCACCGTCTCCGGAGAGGCCGCCCGCCACACCGCGGGCACATGCGCGGCCACCAGGTCGTGCCGGAAGTTGTAGAACGTCGCCGTCACCGTGCCGGCGCCGACCGCGCCCATCGCCGCGGCCCGTGCCGCGAAGTAGGCGGCCCGCTCGTCCTCGATGCCGACCGCGGCCAGCTCACGCCCCAGATCGGGCGAGAAGTAGTGCGTCGAGTGCAGCGGGTTGAGGACGTTGTGGCAGCGGCGCCCGGCGCGCTCCGGCAGTGGAGAGGTCATGCCCCGCACATTACCGACTGGTCGGTACGTCGTGAACAGTGAACCCTCCGATGGCAGGAAAGGTGGGGTATGCGTCATTGCGGCCATCGGCGTGCCGGTCGAGAATCGAGACATGCGAACGGTCCTGATCGTCCTCTTCGACGGCGTGCAGAGCCTCGACGTCACCGGCCCCCTGGAGGTGTTCGCGGGAGCCGAGACCTACCGCGGCGGCTCGTACCGCATCCGCACCGCCACCCTGGACGGCGCCCCGGTGCGCACCTCCAGCGGCCTCGTCCTGGTCCCGGAGCAGGCACTCGCCGACGCTCCCGCCGCGCACACCCTGCTGGTTCCCGGCGGCCACGGCACCCGGTGTCCGGATCCCCGCCTGATCGGCTGGCTGCGCGCCCACGGTCCGCGCGCCGAGCGCCTGGTCTCGGTGTGCACCGGCGCCGGACTGCTCGCCGCGGCGGGCCTCCTCGACGGCCGCCGCGCGACGACCCACTGGGCGTACTGCGACCAGCTCGCCCACGACCACCCGGCGGTCACGGTCGATCCCGACCCCATCTACGTACGCGACGGCAACGTGTCCACCTCGGCGGGCGTCACCTCCGGCATCGACCTGGCCCTCGCCCTCGTCGAGGAGGATCTGGGCCGCGACGCAGCCCTGACCATCGCCCGTCACCTCGTCGTCTTCCTCCGGCGTCCGGGCGGCCAGGCCCAGTTCAGCGCCCAGCTCGCCGCCCAGACCGCGCGGCGCGAACCGCTGCGCGAGGTCCAGCAGTGGATCTCCGAGCACCCCGGCGGCGATCTGAGCGTCGAGTCGCTCGCCGCCCGCGCCCGCCTGTCGCCCCGCCATTTCGCCCGCGCCTTCCAGACCGAGACCGGCACGACGCCCGGCCGGTACGTCGAGCGGGTCCGCCTCGAGCACGCCCGCCGCCTCCTGGAGGACACCACCGACGGCATCGAGGAGATCTCCCGCGCCTGCGGCTACGGCACCCCCGAGGGCATGCGCCGTGCCTTCGTGAAGATCCTCGGCTCGGCTCCGGCCGAGTACCGGCGCCGCTTCCGGCCGGCCCCCACGGGCTGACGGCGGCCCGCTCCACTCGTCGGCCCGCCGCGGGCCGGGCCCGCCCTCACCGTTCCGCGCGCCCCGGCCTCGCGTCGGCTCGCTCCCGACACCCGCTCACCCAGGGGCCGCACCGCGCCCCTCGCCGAAAGGAATCCGATGCAGATCGCCATCGTCCTCTACGACCGCTTCACCGCCCTGGACGCCGTCGGCCCGTACGAGACCCTCGGCCGGCTGCCGGACGCGGACACCGTCTTCGTCGCCGAGCGCACCGGCCCGGTCCGTTCCGACACCGGCCGGCTCGCGCTGACCGCGGACAAGAGCCTCGCGGAGGTGCCGAACCCGGACATCGTGGTGGTGCCGGGAGGGCCGGGCCAGAGTGCGCAGATGGACAGCCGGGTCCTCCTCGACTGGCTGCGGGGCGCCGACCGCACCAGCGTCTGGACGACCTCGGTGTGCACCGGTTCCCTGCTGCTGGCCGCCGCGGGGCTCCTGGACGGCCACCGGGCCACCTCCCACTGGCTGGCCCTCGGGGACCTGGCGCGGTTCGGCGCCGAGCCGACGGGGGAGCGGGTCGTGTTCGACGGCAAGTACGTGACCGCGGCCGGTGTCTCCGCCGGCATCGACATGGGGCTCACCCTGCTCGGCCGGATCGCGGGGGACGAACACGCCCAGGCCGTACAGCTGCTGACCGAGTACGACCCGCAGCCGCCCTACGACGCCGGGTCCCCGGAGAAGGCGCCCGCGCACCTGGTCGAGGAGTTCCGGAGCAAGAGCCACGTATTCCTGACCTAGACACGGAGACCGCCGGTCTCAGGCGCCGCCCCCGAACGGCAGTGCCCCGAACAGCCGCGCCTCGAAGGGCCGTCGCGCCCTCACGGAGCCCAAGTGAAGCGCGGCTGCCTGCGCTCCAGGAAGGCGGCGACCCCCTCCGCGGTGTCGCCGCCGCCGCGCGCCTGCTCCGCCCAGTAGGCGTCTCGGTCGGTGCGCCCGTTCGCGAACTCCTTCGCCGCCGCCTGCGTCAGCAGGGAGCGCGAGGCCAGGATGCGGGTGAACTCCGCGACCCGCTTGTCGAGTTCGCCCTCGGGCAGCACCTCGTCCACCAGACCGGTACGCAGCGCGCGCTCACTGTCGATCAACTCGCCGGAGAAGAGCAGGTACTTGGCGGCGGACGGACCCACCAGCGCCGCCAACCGCCGCGTGGAGGAGGCCGGATAGACGATCCCGAGCTTCGCCGGAGTCACCCCGAACAGCGACCCTTCCTGGGCGAACCGCAGATCGCAGGCGGCCGCGAGCTGGGATCCGCCGCCCACGCAGTAGCCGCGAATCGCGGCCAGCGTCGGCTTCGGGAACGCGGCGAGGGACTCCTCGGCGAGCACGGCCAGGCCCTGGGCCTCGTCCGGAGAGCCCCGCAGCGTCGAGATGTCGGCTCCGGCGCAGAACGTCCCGCCCTCACCGGTGAGCACCAGAGCGTGCACATCGGCGCGAACGGTCAACTCGTCCAGCAGCGGCGGCAGTGCTCGCCACATCTGCGTCGTCATGGCGTTCCGCTTGGCGGGGTGATGGATGACGACGGTGGCGACTCCGTCGCCGACGTGGTGCAACAGCTGCGGCTCCATGCGCCGGATGCTATCTGCACCTACAGCGCGCTCCGGATCGCGGGCACCCTCCCGGGCCGTCAGACGGGCGACGGAAAGGCGGGGAACGAATCGGGTCAGCTGAGGGGCAAACCCGTACAACCCGAAGAGTTTCCGAAGTCGGCACAAGACAGACAGGAGCTGTCGTGGAACTGACGGCGTCATACGCAAACGATCAGAAACTATCGATAATTGCTGACTTCTGTTCAGTCAACCGGTACGGACCGGCGCATTACCAACACTCGACGTGTGGTGACAATCGAGCGCAAGGGTGGCGACCGGACGATGGAGAACCCCGGGCCGGGGTCCGACCCGAGCCCTGAAGGCGGAGGCGCGACCTCCGGCGTCAGATCGCCGGGACCGCTGCCGTACGAGGGGGTGTGGCGCTTCACCGCCACCGCCGTCGACGCCTCGGTGCCGCAGGCGCGGCACGCCGTCCGTGATCTGCTGGTCCGCCAGGGGGTACCGGTCTCGGACGATCTCGTTCAGGGACTGCTGTTGATCGTGTCCGAACTGGTCACGAACGCCGTCAAGCACGCGGCACTTCTGTCGCCGATGCTCGCGGTGGAGGTCGCGGTCGGCGCCGAGTGGGTGCGGGTGTCCGTCGAGGACAACCACCCCTACCGGCCGACCGCGCTGGAGGCCGACCACGGGCAGACCGGAGGCCGGGGCCTGCTCCTGGTGCGTGAGGTCACCAGGGAGTACGGCGGAGTGTGCGACGTCGAGCACACCGCGAGCGGCGGCAAGGTGATCTGGGCCGCCCTGCCGCTCGCTCCGAGTGTGTAGAGGACCGGCCTACCAGCCCGCGGACGGGCCCGTCAGCTCCCGGATCGCCGGACGGGCCGCGTCCAGCACCGTCATGAACCACGCCGAGAAGGGGTCCTTCGCGTGCCGCTCCGCCAGCTCGGCGGCGGTCACGAAAGCGGTCGAGCCGACCTCTTCCGGGTCGGGCCGCAGCACCGACTGCACCATCCCGACGAACAGGTGGTTGTACTCCTGTTCCACCAGGCCCGAGTCCGGGTCCGGGTGGTTGTAACGGACCGTGCCCGCCTCGGCGAGCAGGGTCGGTGACACCCCGAGCTCCTCGTACGTCCGCCGGGCCGCCGCGGCGAACGGTCCCTCGCCCGGGTAGGGGTGGCCGCAGCAGGTGTTCGACCAGACACCGGGGGAGTGGTACTTGCCGAGGGCGCGCTGCTGCAGCAGCAGCCGGCCCTGCTCGTCGAAGAGGAACACCGAGAACGCTCTGTGCAACTGCCCCGGGGCCTGATGAGCCGCGAGCTTCTCGGCCGTACCGATCGTGTTGCCGTCCTCGTCGACCAGTTCCAGCAAGATCGCTTCAACGGTGCCGTTCGACGAACTGTGCGTCGCGGTGGCAGGTGTGATCGGCATACCCATCCTTCGCATCGGTCTTCAAGCCCCAGTCTGCCGTACGAAACCGGCACTCCCGGCACTTCGCGGCTCCCGCATGTCCCGCCCCGGGGAGCCCCGGGGCGGGACACACGGTGACGTGGATCAGACGCCGAAAGCGGCCGGATACCTGATCGTGCCCGGTGCCACCGACACGGAATCGTCGAGGACGAGGGCCATCACGTGTTCGGACGGCACGTCGAATCCGGGCCGGATGCCGTAGTCGGCGGCGGGCCCGAAACCGAACCTCGGGTAGTACCCGGGGTGCCCGAGTACGAGGACGAGCCCCTCACCTCGCGCGCGTGCCGCCTCCAGCACCGCGCGTACGACGGCCGATCCGGCGCCCCGGCGCTGCCGGTCCGGGCGGACGGCGACCGGCGCCAGCGCGGCCGCCGGGACGCCGTCGACATGACAGCGCGTGATCAGGGCGTACGACGCGATCGTGCCGTCCGGTGCCTCGGCGACGTACGACAGGCCGGGCAGCCACGCCCCGGGGTCGGTGCGCAGCGCGTCCACCAGATCGGCTTCCTCCGCCCTTTCGAAGGCGGCGGCGGTCACGGCGTAGACCTCGGCGATGTCGGCGGAGGTCTCCTGGCGGGTGCGCCAGACAGTGCTGTGACCGGTGGTGTGTTCAGTCCTGTGTTCGGTGTGGTCGGTCAACGTGGAAACCCTTGATGAGGGGCCCGGCCGACGCGTCGCCGAAACGGCGGGTCAGCCGCGGGCCCGGGAAACGGGGACGACGAGGTCGCTGCGCGTGGCAGCGCCGGGAACGGCCGTCATCAACCCACCTCCTGGGATCTCCCGCCACGCTAACAGGCGGTGCCGCGGTGCCGCCTCCGGATTTACGTCAGTGGCAGAGCTTCGCCTCGTGCTCCGCGTGTCCGCTCGGCTCCAGCTGGAAGGTGCAGTGCTCGACGTCGAAGTGGACGCCCAGACAGCCCTGGAGCTCGTGAAGGATCTTCTCGTGACCGATCGCGTTCAGGACGTCGGAGCTGACAACCACGTGCGCGGAGAGGACCGGCATGCCCGATGTGATGGTCCAGGCGTGCAGGTCGTGGACGTCCTCGACACCGTCGAGGGCCAGGATGTGGGCGCGTACGTCCGCCATGTCGACGCCCTTGGGCGCCGCCTCCAGGAGCACGTCGAGCGTCTCGTGGAGCAGCTTCCAGGTGCGCGGGACGATCATCAGGGCGATGGCGATCGAGGCGATCGGGTCCGCGGCCTGCCAGCCGGTGGTCATGATCACCACCGCGGCGACGATGACCGCCACCGAGCCGAGGGCGTCCGCCGCCACCTCCAGGAAGGCGCCGCGCACGTTCAGGCTGTCCTTCTGCCCGCGCATGAGCAGCGTCAGCGAGACCGTGTTGGCGACCAGACCGATCACACCGAACACGATGGTCAGTCCGCCCTTGGTGTCCGCGGGCGTCACGAAGCGCTGGATCGCTTCGACGAGCACATAACCGCCGACCACGAGCAGCAGCAGACAGTTGGCGAGCGCGGCGAGGATCTCGGCCCGCGCGAGGCCGAAGGTGCGGTTCTCGCTCGGCGGGCGCGCCGCGAAGTGGATCGCGAGCAGGGCCATGCCCAGTCCCAGCGCGTCCGTCGCCATGTGCGCCGCGTCCGCGACGAGCGCGAGCGAATCGGCGAGCAGACCTCCGAAGATCTCGACGACCATGACGGTGAGCGTGATCGCCAGCGCGACGCGCAGCCTCCCGCGGTACGCGGCTGCCGCCGTACCGGTCGGGGGAGCGCCGTGCGCGTGCCCGTGGTCGTGCCCAGCCCCCATGAAAAGCCGCCTCCCGTGTTCCGCTCGGTCGTCACAGTGAACTACGGGCGAGGGGTACCGGGCAACGCGGCACTGAACACCGTTGTCATATGCTCTGACCTGCGGAAACGATCTGCAGGTCAGAGCACCGGCACCATCATGCTGACGCGGTCTCCGGGTGGTGCAGCAGCCAGCCCCGCCAGGCCGACTCCACCATCTCGCGCACCTCGCGCCGCGCGCGCCAGCCCAGTTCCTCGGCCGCCAGGGCGGCCGAGGCGACCGCGCGCGGGGCGTCACCCGGGCGGCGCGGCTCGACGAGCGGCTGCCGGGTGTCCCCGGTGACCTCGGCGACGAGCGTCATGAGCTCCCGCACGGAGACCCCCTCGCCGCGGCCGATGTTCACCGTCAGATCACCGCTCGCACCGTCGGCCAGCCGCCGGGCCGCCGTGAGATGCGCCTCGGCGAGGTCGGCGACATGGATGTAGTCGCGTACGCAGGTGCCGTCCGGCGTCGGGTAGTCGTCGCCGAAGATCCGCGGGGCCTCGTCACGGGTGAGGCGGTCGAACACCATCGGGATGATGTTGAAGACGCCCGTGTCGGCGAGTTCCGGCGAGGCCGCGCCCGCCACGTTGAAGTAGCGCAGGCACACGGTGGCGATACCGTGCGCCCGGCCCGTCGCCCGCACCAGCCACTCGCCGGCGAGCTTCGTCTCGCCGTAGGGGCTCATCGGGGCGCAGGGAGTGGCCTCCGTGATGAGGTCCACATCGGGATTGCCGTACACGGCCGCCGACGAGGAGAACACGAAGCGCTTGACGCCCGCCCCGGCGACCGCCTCCAGGAGCGTCGCGAGACCGCCCACGTTCTCCTGGTAGTAGCGCGCCGGTTCGGCCACGGACTCACCGACCTGCTTGCGCGCGGCCAGGTGCACGACGCCCGTCACCGCGTGCTCCGCCAGGACCCGCTTGAGCAGATCCCCGTCCAGCGACGACCCCTGAACCAGCGGGATGCTCTCCGGAAGCCGGTTCGGTACCCCGGACGAGAGGTCGTCGAGGGCGACGACCCGCTCTCCGGCCTCCGCCATCGCCCGGGCCACGTGGGCCCCGATGTATCCGGCTCCGCCTGTGATCAGCCATGTCATGGAGGACCACCCTATGCCGGTCCCGCGCGGCGTCCGCCGTGCCCCGCTCCCGGGGCGCGCGGGGTGCGGCGCACCGTGCCGAGAATGCGCCGGTCTGTGAACCCGGGTTTGTGACCCGGGCCCGGAATCCCCGATGATGATCGCGATGCCGGCAGGGCAAAACCCGTTGATCGGGCCGTGAACGGGCGGTGAACGCTCTCTTCCGTTCATCGGATACCCTCTGCCGACATGCCGCCGGGCCCGCCGCCGCGGGCCGGGGGCCATCCCATCACGCACACGCCAGGCGTCAGGCCGCGCCGGCATTCAGGGAGTGAGTTCGCTGTCGACCGCCATCCTCACCGGCCAGCCGGTCCCCGGATCGTCGCTCGAAGGCGATCTGCGGTCGCTCGGCTTCGACGTGCGGCTCGCCTCTGAAACGGGCGAGACCGAGGCGCTGCTCGCGGCCGTGCCGGCGAAGGAGCGCGTCGCCGTCGTCGACGCCCGCTTCGTGGGCCATGTGCACGCCCTGCGCCTCGGCCTCACCGACCCCCGCTTCGCGGCCTCCGCGCTGCCCGGCGCCGTATCCGTGCAGCCCGAGGCCCGGCGGGCGCTGGCCCGCGCCGTGGCCCATGAGACCGCTGCCGCGGGCAGTGTGGCCGTCACCACGGACAACCTCGTCGAGCGCCTCGGCGCGGCACTCGACGCGGACGGCCTCGCCGTCCACCGCCCGGAGCTCGGCAGTCTCGTCGCCGCCGTCCCGGCCGATCCGCAGGAGCGCAACGAGGTCCGGCAGGCCGTGCTGGCCGTCGACGACGAGGCCGTACGGCTGCGCAGCGCCGTCAAGGCCCGCGACGGCTTCTTCACCACGTACTGCATCAGCCCGTACTCGCGCTACATCGCCCGCTGGTGCGCCCGCCGCGGTCTGACCCCGAACCAGGTCACCACCGCCTCGCTGATCACCGCGCTGATCGCCGCGAGCTGCGCCGCCACCGGCACCCGCCCCGGCTTCGTCGCGGCCGGGCTGCTGCTCCTGTTCTCCTTCGTCCTGGACTGCACGGACGGACAGCTCGCCCGCTACTCCCTCCAGTACTCGACGCTCGGCGCCTGGCTGGACGCGACCTTCGACCGCGCCAAGGAGTACGCCTACTACGCGGGCCTCGCGCTCGGCGCGGCCCGCGGCGGCGACGACGTATGGGCGCTCGCGCTCGGCGCGATGATCCTGCAGACCTGCCGGCACGTCGTGGACTTCTCCTTCAACGAGGCGAACCACGACGCCGAGGCCAACACCAGCCCCACCGCCGCCCTCTCGGGCAAGCTCGACAGCGTCGGCTGGACGGTCTGGGTGCGCCGGATGATAGTTCTGCCCATCGGCGAACGATGGGCGATGATCGCCGTTCTCACGGCGCTGACGACCCCCCGTATCACCTTCTACGCGCTGCTCGTCGGCTGCGCCTTCGCGGCCACCTACACCACGGCGGGCCGGGTGCTGCGCTCCCTGACCCGCAAGGCGCGCCGCACGGACCGTGCCGCGCGGGCGCTCGTGGACCTCACCGACTCCGGCCCGCTCGCCGAGTATCTGACGCGCTTCGCCGGCCGCCTCCCGCGGATCGCACCGGCCCTCGTCGCCTTCGTGGCCGGGGCGATCGTCGTGACGTCCGCCGCACTCGCCCCCTACGGCAGCTGGTGGCCCGTCCTGGGCGCCGCCCTCTACGTCCTGCTGTCGCCGGTCGCCCTGGTCAGGCCCCTGAAGGGCGCTCTCGACTGGCTGGTGCCGCCGTTCTACCGCGCGGCCGAGTACCTCACCGTTCTCGTACTGGCGGCCAACGCCGACGTGAACGGGGCGCTTCCGGCGGCTTTCGGCCTGGTGGCCGCGGTCGCCTACCATCACTACGACACGGTGTACCGCATCCGCGGCAACGCCGGAGCCCCGCCGCACTGGCTGGTGCGGGCGATCGGTGGGCACGAAGGCAGGACGTTGCTGGTCACCGTCCTTGCCGCGCTGCTCGCCGCCCCACAGTTCAAGGTCGCGCTCACGGCACTCGCCGTGGCCGTCGCCCTCCTGGTGCTCGCCGAGAGCATCCGCTTCTGGGTGTCCACCGGGGCGCCCGCCGTACACGATGAAGGAGAACCCGCATGATCGGCCTTGTACTGGCAGCCGGCGCCGGACGGCGTCTGCGCCCCTACACCGACAGCCTCCCGAAGGCTCTCGTGCCGGTGGGCCCCGCGGGCGCAGAGGACTCCCTCACCGTCCTGGACCTGACCCTCGGCAACTTCGCGGAGATCGGTCTGACCGAGGTCGGAATCATCGTCGGCTACCGCAAGGAAGCCGTGTACGACCGCAAGGCGGCCCTTGAGGAGAAGTACGGCCTCAAGATCACGCTCATCGACAACGACAAGGCCGAGGAGTGGAACAACGCCTACTCCCTGTGGTGCGGCCGTGACGCCCTCAAGGACGGCGTGATACTCGCCAACGGAGACACCGTGCACCCGGTCTCCGTCGAGCGGACGCTGCTCGCCGCCCGCGGCGAGGGCAAGAAGATCATCCTCGCCCTCGACACGGTGAAGAAGCTCGCCGACGAGGAGATGAAGGTCGTCGTGGACCCCGACAAGGGCGTCCAGAAGATCACCAAGCTCATGGACCCGTCCGAGGCCACCGGTGAGTACATCGGCGTGACCCTCATCGAGGGCGCCGCCGCCGACGAGCTGACCGACGCCCTGAAGACGGTGTGGGAGACCGACCCGCAGCAGTTCTACGAGCACGGCTACCAGGAGCTCGTGAACCGCGGCTTCAAGATCGACGTCGCGCCGATCGGTGAGGTCAAGTGGGTCGAGATCGACAACCACGACGACCTGGCCAAGGGACGTGAGATCGCGTGCCAGTACTGACGAGGCTCATCCCCTCGCCGGTCGTCGTCGACATCCGTCCGGGTGCCCTGGACGACCTGGCGAGCGTACTCAGCGACGAGCGCATCTCGCACTCGGGCAAGCTGGCCATAGCGGTCAGCAACGGCTCGGGCGCGAGGCTGCGCGAGCGGATCGCCCCGACACTGCCGGGCGCCACCTGGTACGAGGTCGGCGGCGGCACGCTCGACGACGCGATCCGGCTGGCCGGCGACATGAAGTCCGGGCACTACGACGCCGTCGTGGGCCTGGGCGGCGGCAAGATCATCGACTGCGCGAAGTTCGCCGCGGCGCGGATCGGGCTGCCCCTGGTCGCCGTGCCCACGAACCTCGCGCACGACGGTCTGTGCTCGCCGGTCGCCACTCTCGACAACGACGCGGGCCGCGGCTCGTACGGTGTGCCCAACCCGATCGCCGTGCTCATCGACCTCGACGTGATCCGTGAGGCGCCGGTCCGGTTCGTCCGGGCGGGCATCGGAGACGCGATCTCCAACATCAACGCGATCGCCGACTGGGAGCTGGCCAACCGCGTCAACGGAGAGAAGATCGACGGGCTGGCCGCCGCGATGGCGCGCCAGGCGGGCGAGGCCGTGCTCCGGCACCCCGGCGGTGTCGGCGACAACGGCTTCCTCCAGGTGCTCTCGGAGGCGCTCGTCCTCACCGGCGTCGCGATGTCGATCTCGGGCGACTCACGCCCGGCCTCCGGCTCCTGCCACGAGATCAACCACGCCTTCGACCTTCTCTTCCCCCAGCGCGCGGCGAGCCACGGCGAGCAGTGCGGCCTGGGCGCGGCCTTCGCGATGTACATGCGCGGGGCGCACGAGGAAGCGGCGTTCATGGCCGAGGTGCTGCACCGGCACGGACTGCCGGTACTGCCCGAGGAGATCGGCTTCACCGTGGACGAGTTCGTGCAGGTCGTGGAGTTCGCTCCGCAGACCCGGCCCGGCCGCTACACGATCCTCGAGCACCTCGACCTGAAAACCCACCAGATCAAGGACATCTACTCCGACTATGCCAAGGCCATCAGTAGCTGAACTCCGCCCCGTCGTTCACCCCCCTGGGGTGAAGGACCGGCGCAGCGGTGAGCACTGGGCGGGACGCCTGTACATGCGAGAGATCTCGCTGCGCTGCGACCGCTACCTGGTGAACACCAGGATCACGCCCAACCAGCTCACGTACCTGATGACCCTGTGCGGCGTGCTCGCGGCCCCGGCCCTGCTGGTGCCGGGGATCGCGGGCGCCGTGCTCGGCGTGGTGATGGTCCAGCTGTATCTGCTGCTCGACTGTGTCGACGGCGAGATCGCGCGCTGGAAGAAGCAGTACTCGCTCGGCGGGGTGTACCTCGACCGCGTCGGCGCCTACCTGACCGACGCGGCCGTCCTCGTCGGTCTCGGTCTGCGCGCCGCCGACCTGTGGGGCACGGGCAGCGTCGACTGGCTGTGGGCCTTCCTCGGCACACTGGCCGCCCTCGGCGCGATCCTGATCAAGGCCGAGACCGACCTCGTCGGTGTCGCCCGCCACCAGACCGGGCTGGCCCCGGTCGAGGAGTCCGCGTCCGAGCCCCGCTCCTCAGGAGTGGCGCTGGCCCGCAAGGCCGCCGCGGCCCTCAAGTTCCACCGGCTGATCCTCGGTATCGAGGCCTCCCTGCTGATCCTGGTCCTCGCGATCGCGGACCAGATCAGGGGCGACCTGTTCTTCACCCGGCTCGGCACCGCCGTGCTCGCCGGCATCGCGATCCTGCAGACCGTGCTGCACCTCGTGTCCATCCTCGCTTCGAGCAGGCTCAAGTGAGTACGGCGACGAAGGTCGGCGCGGTGATCATCACCATGGGCAACCGCCCGGACGAACTCCGGGCCCTTCTCGACTCCGTCGCCAAGCAGGACGGCGACCGCGTCGAGGTGGTCGTGGTCGGCAACGGCTCACCCGTCCCGGACGTCCCCGCGGGCGTCCGCACGGTCGAGCTGCCCGAGAACCTCGGCATCCCCGGCGGACGCAACGTCGGCATCGAGGCCTTCGGCCCCGGCGGCACCGACGTGGACGTCCTCCTCTTCCTGGACGACGACGGCCTGCTGGCCCGCCACGACACGGCCGAGCTGTGCCGCCGGGCCTTCACCGACGACCCGGACCTCGGCATCATCAGCTTCCGTATCGCCGACCCCGAGACCGGCGAGACCCAGCGCCGCCATGTGCCGAGGCTGCGCGCCGCCGACCCGATGCGCTCCTCGCGCGTCACCACGTTCCTCGGCGGCGCCAACGCGGTCCGCACGAAGGTCCTCGCCGAGGTCGGCGGGCTCCCGGACGCCTTCTTCTACGCCCATGAGGAGACGGACCTGGCCTGGCGGGCCCTCGACGCCGGCTGGATGATCGACTACCGGTCCGACATGGTGCTGTACCACCCGACGACCGCTCCCTCGCGGCACGCTGTGTACCACCGCATGGTGGCCCGCAACCGTGTCTGGCTCGCACGCCGAAACCTGCCCGCGCCGCTCGTCCCGGTCTACCTCGGTGTCTGGATGCTCCTGACGCTGCTGCGCCGTCCCTCGCGAGCGGCCCTGCGTGCCTGGTTCGGCGGATTCAGGGAAGGCTGGACCAGTCCGTGCGGACCCCGCAGTCCCATGAAGTGGCGTACGGTGTGGCGGCTGACTCGACTGGGCCGACCTCCTGTCATCTGACAAGCTCGATTCTGAGAGCATTCGGGCCGTACCCGGTCCCCGGCTCATGCCTACGCCCGACCAGGCTGTGTGCATCTTGAAGACGAAAGTTTCCACTTGTGAGTGAGACAACGCATGACGGCGGAGTCGCGGTGAGCGACCGACCGTCGCCCGATGAAGGGCTTTCCGCGGCCGAGATGGCCGCCAAGTACGGGCTCGCGGTCAGCGGTGCCCGTCCCGGGCTCGTCGAGTACGTTCGTCAGCTCTGGGGCCGGCGGCACTTCATCCTCGCCTTCTCGCAGGCGAAGCTCACCGCGCAGTACAGCCAGGCCAAGCTGGGCCAGCTGTGGCAGGTGGTGACGCCGCTGCTGAACGCGTTCGTCTATTACCTGATCTTCGGCCTGATCCTGAAGGCCAACCGCGGTCTGTCGCACGACGTGTACATCCCGTTCCTGGTGACCGGCGTCTTCGTCTTCACGTTCACTCAGAGCTCGATCATGGCGGGCGTCCGGGCGATCTCGGGCAACCTCGGACTGGTGCGCGCGCTGCACTTCCCGCGCGCCTCGCTGCCGATCTCTTTCGCCCTCCAGCAGCTCCAGCAGCTGCTCTTCTCGATGATCGTGCTGTTCGTCGTGGTGATCGCCTTCGGCAGCTACCCGGGCCTGTCCTGGCTGCTGATCCTCCCGGTGCTGTTCCTGCAGTTCCTCTTCAACACCGGCCTCGCGCTGGTGGTGGCGCGGTTGGGCTCCAAGACGCCGGACCTCGCCCAGCTGATGCCGTTCGTCCTGCGCACGTGGATGTACGCCTCCGGCGTCATGTTCTCCATCAGCACCATGCTCGCCGGCCGCCCCGAATGGATCGCCCGCGCGCTCCAGGCGAACCCGGCCGCCGTCTACATGGATCTGATGCGCTTCGCGCTCATCGACGGCTACGGCTCCTCCAACCTGCCGCCGCACGTGTGGGGCATCGCCGTCTTCTGGGCCGTGGTCGCGGCCGTCGGCGGGTTCGTGTACTTCTGGAAGGCTGAAGAGAGGTACGGCCGTGGCTGAGCTCGAGAAGAGGTCGCACATCCCGACCGTCATCGCGGACGAACTGCACATCGTCTACCGCGTGAACGGCGCCAAGACCGGCAAGGGCAGCGCCACCGCCGCCCTCAGCCGCATCCTCAAGCGCGGCGAGGAGCGCGGTGTGCGCAAGGTGCACGCCGTCAAGGGCGTCTCCTTCACCGCGTACCGCGGTGAGGCCATCGGCCTGATCGGTTCGAACGGCTCCGGCAAGTCCACCCTCCTGCGGGCCATCGCCGGCCTGCTCCCCGCGGAGAAGGGCAAGGTCTTCACCGACGGCCAGCCCTCGCTGCTCGGCGTGAACGCCGCCCTGATGAACGACCTGACGGGCGAGCGGAACGTCATATTGGGCGGCCTCGCGATGGGCATGTCCCGCGAGCAGATCAGGGAGCGGTACCAGGGCATCGTCGACTTCTCCGGGATCAACGACAAGGGTGACTTCATCACCCTGCCGATGCGGACCTACTCCTCCGGTATGGCGGCCCGGCTGCGGTTCTCCATCGCGGCGGCCAAGGACCACGACGTCCTGATGATCGACGAGGCCCTCGCGACCGGCGACCGCTCCTTCCAGAAGCGGTCCGAGGCCCGCATCCGCGAGCTGCGCAAGAGCGCGGGCACGGTGTTTCTGGTCAGTCACAACAACAAGTCGATCCGCGACACCTGCGACCGCGTGCTGTGGCTGGAGCGCGGCGAGCTGCGCATGGACGGACCGACCGAAGAGGTCCTCAAGGAGTACGAGAAGTTCACGGGGAAGTAGCCCGTTTCGCCCAGGGCCCCGCCGGAACTCTTCGGCGGGGCCCTGCGTCTGCAAAGGAAACGCCAACTCCCGTCGGCCTTAGGAATCTTGACGCCAATCGGTGTGTTGTTGTGATGTGCAGGACACCCCGACGGACTGTGTCGCGTTGTACAACGTAAGCTGTACCGGTGCTGAATCGCGGCAAGTAGGGCGATAATACGCGACACCCGGCACCGTAGCGCTGTGCGGATCTCCGGGCGGCGTGTCCGAAATGGGCAGTGTTGGGTCGGCAGTGTAGAACGGGAGATGTGACGGCAATGGCTACGGTGACTCTCCAGCTCCGCGATGCGTGTGCCGTCCTCGCGCCGGGCGGCGAGCGGTGACCGAAGCCGGGACGGCCCGCACCGGTGATCCGGCGCGCGGCACCCTCGACAAAGCCGCGGACGAGAACTTTCCCGTGGCCCCGTTCTTCCTGCCCAGGGTCTGGCGCGACGATCTGATGGCCGTGTACGGCTTCGCCCGCCTCGTCGACGACATCGGTGACGGCGACCTCGCCCCCGGCGGGGCGGACGCCCGCCTCCTCGGTGTACCGGCCACGCGGCCGGAGGACCGCATGGCCCTCCTGGACGCCCTCGAAGCCGATCTTCACCGCGTGTTCGACTCGACCCCGCGCCACCCCCTGCTGCGCCGGCTCCAGCCCACCGTCCGCCGCGCGCGCCTCAGCCCCGAGCCCTTCCTCGCCCTGATCGCGGCCAATCGCCAGGACCAGCTGGTCCGGCGGTACGAGACCTATGACGATCTGCTCACCTACTGCGAGCTCTCCGCGAACCCCGTCGGCCGCCTGGTCCTCTCCGTCACCGGAACGACCACGCCCGAGCGGGTCCGCCACTCCGACGCGGTGTGCACGGCGCTGCAGATCGTCGAACACCTCCAGGACGTCGCCGAGGACCTCGGCCGCGACCGCGTCTACCTGCCCGCCGAGGACATGAAACGTTTTCATGTCGTCGAAGCGGATCTGACCGTCCCCACAGCAGGCGCATCGGTGCGAGCACTGGTTGCATACGAAGCAGAACGCGCCTTGAACCTCCTGAATGAAGGCACCCCCCTCGTGGGTAGCGTCCACGGCAGGCTGAAACTGCTGCTCGCGGGGTTCGTTGCGGGGGGAAGGGCGGCAATCCGTGCGATTGCCGCCGCCGAATACGACGTACTTCCCGGCCCGCCCAAGCCCGGCAAGCTCCAGTTGCTGCGCGAGGTGGGAGTGACTCTGCGAGGAGAGGGGTGATCCGGACCGTGGAGTCGGAACAGCACGTGTCCGCACCGGTACTCGCCGCGTACAGCTACTGCGAGGCGGTGACCGGTCAGCAGGCCCGTAATTTCGCGTACGGCATCAGGCTTCTGCCGACGCCCAAGCGCCGTGCGATGTCGGCGCTCTACGCGTTCTCCCGGCGCGTCGACGACATCGGCGACGGCACGCTGGCGCCGGACGTGAAGACCGTGCGCCTCGAGGAGACCCGGGCGGTGCTCGCCCGCGTCCGCGCGGGCACCGTCGACGAGGACGACACCGACCCGGTCGCCGTCGCCCTCAGCCACACCGCCGAGTACTTCCCGGTGCCTCTCGCGGGCCTGGACGAACTCATCGACGGCGTGCTGATGGACGTACGCGGTGAGACGTACGAGACCTGGGACGACCTGAAGATCTACTGCCGGTGCGTGGCCGGGGCGATCGGACGGCTCTCGCTCGGGGTCTTCGGCACCGAACCGGGGGCGCGTGGCACCGAGCGCGCGCCGGAGTACGCCGACACACTCGGGCTCGCGCTCCAGCTCACCAACATCCTGCGGGACGTCCGGGAGGACGCCGAGGGCGGGCGCACCTACCTGCCCGCCGACGACCTGGCCAAGTTCGGCTGCTCGGCCGGCTTCAACGGGCCGACTCCACCGCCGGGCTCCGACTTCGCGGGCCTCGTGCACTTCGAGGTGCGCCGGGCCCGTGCCCTCTTCGCCGAGGGCTACCGGCTGCTGCCCATGCTGGACCGGCGCAGCGGCGCGTGCGTCGCGGCCATGGCGGGAATCTACCGGCGTCTCCTCGACCGCATCGAGCGGGAGCCGGAGGCCGTGCTGCGCGGCCGGGTGTCCCTCCCGGGGCGCGAGAAGGCGTACGTCGCCGTGCGCGGCCTCTCCGGTCTGGACGCCCGGCACGCCTCCCGCCGCACCGTCCGGAGGCGCGTCTGATGGACAATATGGGCCAAGGTGACTCCACCGGAGAAAAGCGGCACGCAACCCTCCGGAGCCGGGCGGCGTCCCTGACTGCAACGGCCTGCCGTGCATCGTTCAATCAACACGGCGCGGCCGCAGGGGAGGGTGCACGATGAGCGAGGTCGAGTCCACGGACGACTCCGGCCGGGCCGCTGCCGTGGTGATCGGCGGCGGGCTAGCCGGGATCACCGCCGCGCTCGCGCTGGCCGACGCCGGGCTGCGGGTGACGCTGCTCGAAGGCCGGCCGCGCCTCGGCGGTCTCGCGTTCTCCTTCCAGCGCGGCGCCCTCACCGTGGACAACGGACAGCACGTCTATCTGCGCTGCTGCACCGCCTACCGATGGTTCCTCGACCGCGTCGACGGAACCTCGCTCGCGCCTCTGCAGGATCGTCTCGACGTGCCCGTTCTCGACGCGGAGGCGGCTCCCGGACGACGGCTCGGCAGAATCGGCCGCGGCGCTCTGCCCGTGCCGCTGCATCTGGCGCGCAGCCTCGCGACGTACCAGCATCTGTCGCTCGCGGAGCGTGCCAAGGTCGGCCGTGCCGCGCTCGCGCTCAAGGGCCTGGATCTCAGCGATCCGGCACTCGACGCGCAGAACTTCGGCGACTGGCTCGCCGGGCACGGTCAGTCGGAACGTGCCGTCGAAGCACTGTGGGACCTCGTGGGGGTCGCCACCCTCAACGCGGTGGCCCAGGACTCCTCGCTCGGGCTCGCCGCGATGGTGTTCAAGACGGGTCTGCTGTCCGACCCGGGCGCGGCCGACATCGGCTGGGCGCGCGTCCCGCTGGGCGAACTGCACGACACCCTCGCCCGCAAGGCGCTCGACTCCGCGGGCGTGCGTACCGAGATCCGTACACGAGTCACCTCCATCTCCCCCTACGAAAACGGACGTTGGAGCGTTCAGGTTCCCGGCGAGCGCATCGAGGCCGACACCGTCGTGCTGGCCGTACCCCAGCGTGAGGCCCACGATCTTCTGCCGGAGGGTGCGCTGGACGCCCCCGAGCGGCTCCTGGAGATCGGCACCGCGCCGATCCTCAACATCCACGTCGTCTACGACCGGAAGGTCCTCACCGCGCCGTTCTTCGCGGCGCTCGGCTCCCCGGTGCAGTGGGTCTTCGACCGCACCGAGGCATCCGGACTCCGGGAGGGCCAGTACCTGGCGCTGTCGCAGTCGGCGGCGCAGGACGAGATCGACGAGCCCGTCTCCGCGCTGCGGGAGCGGTATCTGCCGGAGCTGGAGCGGCTGCTGCCCCCCGCGCGCGGCGCCGAGGTGAAGGACTTCTTCGTGACCAGGGAGCGCACCGCGACGTTCGCTCCCGCCCCGGGCGTCGGGCGGCTGCGGCCCGGTGCCCGCACCAAGGCCCCCGGCCTGTACCTGGCCGGAGCGTGGACCGCCACAGGGTGGCCCGCGACCATGGAGAGTGCGGTTCGCAGTGGAGTAGGTGCGGCGGGCGCCGCACTGGACGCCCTGGGGCGGCCCCGCGATCACCTCCTCGGACTCTTCGAGGAGGCGGCATGACGCTCGACCGGAGCATCGCAGGCCCCCGCACCCCCGGTACCGCAACAAGAGGAGAGACTGTGCCCACTGTGCCCCCGGCCGAAGCGGCTGCCGACGCGGTGGACGTGACCGCGCTCCTGGAGCGCGGCCGGACCCTGGCCACACCGGTGCTGAAGGCGGCCGTCGACCGTCTGGCGGCGCCCATGGACACCGTCGCCGCCTACCACTTCGGCTGGATCGACGCCGAGGGCAACCCCGCGGACGGCGACGGCGGCAAGGCGGTGCGCCCCGCGCTCGCCGTGCTCTCCGCGCAGGCCGCCGGCGCCGAGCCCGAGGTGGGCGTCCCGGGCGCGGTCGCGGTCGAGCTGGTGCACAACTTCTCGCTCCTGCACGACGACCTGATGGACGGCGACGAACAGCGCCGCCACCGCGACACCGTCTGGAAGGTGCACGGCCCCGCCCAGGCCATCCTGGTCGGCGACGCCCTGTTCGCGCTGGCCAACGAGGTCCTCCTGGAGCTCGGCACCGTCGAGGCCGGCCGCGCCACCCGGCGTCTTACCACCGCCACCCGGGCCCTCATCGACGGCCAGGCCCAGGACATCTCCTACGAGCACCGCGACCGCGTCAGCGTCGAGGAGTGCCTGGAGATGGAGGGCAACAAGACCGGCGCTCTGCTCGCCTGCGCCTGCTCCATCGGCGCGGTCCTCGGCGGCGCCGACGACCTCACAGCCGACACGCTGGAACGATACGGCTACCACCTCGGTCTCGCCTTCCAGGCCGTCGACGACCTCCTCGGTATCTGGGGCGACCCGGAGGCCACCGGAAAACAGACCTGGAGCGATCTGCGCCAGCGCAAGAAGTCCCTGCCGGTCGTGGCCGCGCTCGCCGCGGGCGGTGCCGCCTCGGAGCGGCTCGGTGACCTGCTCGCCGAGGACGCCAAGGCCAGCGACTTCGAGAACTTCTCCGAGGAGGAGTTCGCGGTGCGCGCCGCGCTCATCGAGGAGGCGGGCGGCCGCGAGTGGACCGCCCAGGAGGCACGGCGCCAGCACGCGATCGCCATCGAGGCCCTGGACGCCGTCCCGATGCCCGAGCAGGTACGGGCCCAGCTCGTGGCGCTCGCCGATTTCGTCGTCGTACGAAAGAGATGATCGCTATCGGTCGAATAAACCTCGCGTAGTCGCCGGCCGGTGCCCCGAGCTTCGAACCTCGTTCGAGCAGGGGGGATTCCCATCCGAACGAACGCACCGGCCGACGGCGGACCCACAGCAGAGACGTACCACTGCACGAAGGGGAAGCCATGACAGCGACGACCGACGGAAGCACCGGGGCCCTGCCGCCCCGCGCTGCCTCGGCCAGCGAAACCCAGCACGAGACGACTCCCGAGGCGGCCGGGACAGTCGAGACCCGAGACGCCGCCACGCGCGCCATCGAACGCGCCACGGACTTCCTGCTCGCGCGGCAGGACGCCCAGGGCTGGTGGAAGGGCGACCTCGAGACGAACGTCACCATGGACGCCGAGGACCTCCTTCTCCGCCAGTTCCTGGGGATCCGCGACGAGCCGACGACCCGCGGCGCCGGGGTGTTCATCCGCGGCGAGCAGCGCGAGGACGGCACCTGGGCCTCGTTCTACGGCGGACCGGGCGAACTCTCCACCACCATCGAGGCGTACGTCGCCCTGCGGATGGCAGGGGACGCCCCGGACGAACCGCACATGGCGAAGGCGTCCGCGTGGATCCGCGAACGCGGCGGCATCGCCGGGGCCCGGGTCTTCACCCGGATCTGGCTCGCCCTCTTCGGCTGGTGGAAGTGGGACGACCTGCCCGAGCTGCCGCCGGAGCTCATCTACTTCCCCAAGTGGATGCCGCTGAACATCTACGACTTCGGCTGCTGGGCGCGGCAGACGATCGTGCCGCTCACCATCGTCTCGGCGAAGCGTCCGGTGCGGCCCGCGCCGTTCGCGCTCGACGAGCTGCACACCGACCCACGCAATCCCAACCCGGCCAAGCGCCCTGCCTCCGTGGCCAGTTGGGACGGCGCCTTCCAGCGCCTGGACAAGGCGCTGCACCAGTACCGCAAGGTCGCGCCGCGCGCTCTGCGCAAGGCGGCGATGAACACGGCGGCCCGCTGGATCATCGAGCGCCAGGAGAACGACGGTTGCTGGGGAGGCATCCAGCCGCCCGCCGTCTACTCGGTCATCGCCCTCCATCTGGTCGGCTACGACCTCGAACACCCGGTGATGCGCGAGGGGCTGGCCTCGCTGGACCGTTTCGCCGTGTGGCGCGAGGACGGCGCCCGGATGATCGAGGCGTGCCAGTCGCCGGTGTGGGACACCTGTCTGGCGACCATCGCGCTGGCCGACGCCGGGGTGCCGGCCGACCATCCGCAGCTCGTCAAGGCCGCGGACTGGATGCTCGGGGAGGAGATCGTCCGGCCAGGCGACTGGTCGGTCAAGCGGCCCCAACTGCCGCCCGGCGGCTGGGCGTTCGAGTTCCACAACGACAACTACCCCGACATCGACGACACCGCCGAGGTCGTGCTCGCGCTGCGCCGCGTCCGGCACCACGACCCGGACCGCGTCGAGAACGCCATCGGACGCGGGGTCCGCTGGAATCTCGGTATGCAGTCCAAGGATGGCGGCTGGGGCGCGTTCGACGTCGACAACACCAGCGCCTTCCCCAATCGGCTGCCGTTCTGCGACTTCGGGGAGGTGATCGATCCGCCGTCCGCGGATGTCACCGCGCATGTGGTGGAGATGCTGGCGGTGGAGGGGTTTACGCACGACCCGCGCACCCGCCGGGGCATCGAGTGGCTGCTCGCCAACCAGGAGCCCAACGGGTCCTGGTTCGGGCGCTGGGGTGTCAACTACGTCTACGGCACGGGGTCGGTGGTCCCGGCGCTCGTGGCGGCGGGGCTGCCCGGCTCGCACCCGGCGATCCGCCGGGCCGTGGCCTGGCTGGAGACCGTACAGAACGACGACGGCGGCTGGGGCGAGGATCTGCGTTCCTACGACGACGTCGGGTGGAGCGGACGCGGTGCCTCGACCGCCTCCCAGACCGGCTGGGCGCTGCTCGCCCTGCTGGCCGCGGGGGAGCTCGAATCCAAGGCGGTGGAGCGCGGGGTCGTCTGGCTCGCGGAGACCCAGCTGCCCGACGGCTCCTGGGACGAGCCGTACTTCACGGGGACCGGCTTCCCGGGGGACTTCTCGATCAACTATCACCTCTACCGGCAGGTCTTCCCCCTCACCGCGCTCGGTCGCTATGTCCACGGAGAGCCCTTCTCCGCGGCCGAGGGGGGCTGATGCTCAGGCAGCCCGCACCGGCCCCGCTGCTGATCGCCTGCGCGCTCGGCATCGAGCACCTCGCCCTGCGCACCGGTGACCGGAGCGGCGCCGGCGGGCCGGTCACCGTGCTGCGTACGGGCATGGGGCCCAAGGCCGCCGACCGGTCGGTCACCCGGGTGCTCGCCGACCCGGCGCTGACCGCGGCGGCCGTGCTGGCCACCGGTTTCTGCGCGGGGCTCGCCCCGGGCATGCACCCAGGTGACCTGGTCGTCGCCGAGGAGACCCGGGACCCGAGCGGCGCCACGCCGTGCGTGGGTACCGATCTCCTGGTCAAGGAACTCGTGCGCGCCGTGCCCGGCCGCACCGTCCACACGGGGCCGCTCACCGGCTCCGATCACGTCGTCCGCGGTCACGAGCGCGCCGATCTGCTCGCGACCGGCGCCATCGCCGTCGACATGGAGTCCGCGGCCACCCTGCTCGGCGCGGTCCGCACGGGTCCGCGTCCCGTTGCGGCCGTACGGGTGGTCGTGGATGCTCCAGAACATGAACTCGTCCGTATTGGCACGGTACGCGGTGGAATATCAGCTTTCCGTGTTCTTCGTGCCGTACTTCCCGCTTTCTTTGAATGGCACCGTTCTTTGTTGCTCCCTCGGAGGTGAGCCGTATGGCCATGCCGCTTCGGCAGTCCATGAAGGTCGCTGCGTACCTGTTCGAACAGAAGCTCAGGAAGCGGGAAAAGTTCGCCCTGCTCGTCGAGTTGGAACCGCTCTTCGCGTGCAACCTCGCGTGCGAGGGCTGCGGCAAGATCCAGCACCCCGCGGGGGTGCTCAAGCAGCGCATGCCCGTGGCCCAGGCCGTGGGGGCGGTCCTCGAATCCGGTGCGCCGATGGTGTCCATCGCCGGCGGCGAGCCGCTGATGCACCCTCAGATCGATGAGATCGTCCGGCAGTTGGTGGCCAAGAAGAAGTTCGTCTTCCTCTGCACCAACGCGATGCTGATGCGCAAGAAGATGGACAAGTTCAAGCCCTCGCCGTACTTCGCCTGGGCCGTGCACATCGACGGGCTGCGTGAGCGGCACGACGAGTCCGTCGCGAAGGAAGGTGTCTTCGACGAGGCGGTCGCGGCCATCAAGGAGGCCAAGCGCCGCGGCTTCCGGGTCACCACCAACTCGACCTTCTTCAACACCGACACCCCGCAGACCATCATCGAGGTGCTCAACTACCTCAACGACGACCTGAAGGTCGACGAGATGATGCTCTCGCCCGCCTACGCCTACGAGAAGGCCCCCGACCAGGAACACTTCCTCGGCGTCCAGCAGACCCGGGAACTGTTCAAGAAGGCCTTCGCGGGCGGCAACCGGCGCCGCTGGAGGCTCAACCAGAGCCCGCTGTTCCTGGACTTCCTGGAGGGCAAGGTCGACTTCCCCTGCACCGCCTGGGCGATCCCGAGCTACTCGCTGTTCGGCTGGCAGAAACCCTGCTACCTGATGAGCGACGGGTACGTCCAGACGTACAAGCAGCTCCTGGAGGACACCGACTGGGACTCCTACGGCCGCGGCAAGGACGACAGGTGCGCCAACTGCATGGCGCACTGCGGCTACGAGCCGACCGCGGTCCTCGCCACGATGGGCTCCCTCAAGGAGTCGATCCGGGCCGCCCGCGAGACCTTCACGGAAAGCCGCGGGTGACGTCGTGACCGCGGTTTCCGTGGGCCTCCCCGAAGTGCCGGTCCGCCCGATCGCGGAGCGCCGTGTGTCGCGGCGGATCCAGGTCGGACCGGTGGCGGTCGGGGGCGGGGCGCCCGTGTCGGTGCAGTCGATGACCACGACCCGTACGTCGGACGTCGGCGCCACCCTGCAGCAGATCGCGGAACTGACCGCGTCCGGCTGTCAGATCGTCCGTGTCGCCTGTCCCACGCAGGACGACGCGGACGCCCTCGCGACCATCGCCCGCAAGTCGCAGATCCCGGTGATCGCGGACATCCACTTCCAGCCGAAGTACGTGTTCGCGGCCATCGGGGCGGGCTGCGCGGCGGTGCGGGTGAACCCCGGCAACATCAAGCAGTTCGACGACAAGGTGAAGGAGATCGCGCGGGCCGCGAAGGACGCCGGAATCCCGATCCGTATCGGGGTGAACGCCGGCTCGCTCGACCGGCGGCTGCTGCAGAAGTACGGGAAGGCGACGCCCGAGGCGCTCGTGGAGTCGGCGCTGTGGGAGGCGTCGCTCTTCGAGGAGCACGGGTTCCAGGACATCAAGATCTCCGTCAAGCACAACGACCCGGTGGTCATGGTCAACGCCTACCGGCAACTGGCCGCCCAGTGCGACTATCCACTGCACCTCGGCGTGACCGAGGCCGGTCCGGCGTTCCAGGGGACCATCAAGTCGGCCGTGGCGTTCGGGGCGCTGCTCTCCGAGGGCATCGGCGACACCATCAGGGTCTCCCTGAGCGCGCCGCCCGCCGAGGAGTGCAAGGTCGGCATCCAGATCCTGGAGTCGCTCGGGCTGCGGCAGCGGCGCCTGGAGATCGTCTCCTGCCCGTCCTGCGGGCGGGCCCAGGTCGACGTGTACAAGCTGGCCGACGAGGTCACGGCCGGTCTGGAGGGGATGGAGGTCCCGTTGCGCGTCGCGGTCATGGGCTGCGTCGTCAACGGTCCCGGCGAGGCGCGGGAGGCGGACCTGGGGGTCGCCTCCGGCAACGGCAAGGGGCAGATCTTCGTCAGGGGCGAGGTCATCAAGACCGTCCCCGAGTCGAAGATCGTCGAGACCCTCATCGACGAGGCGATGAAGATCGCCGAGCAGATGGAGAAGGACGGCGTCGTGTCCGGAGAACCGGCCGTCACCGTGAGCTGATCAGCACGGACCGAGAGGGGGCCCGACGTGACGATTCTGGAGAACATCCGGGGACCACGCGACCTGAAGGCGCTGTCCGAGGCGGAACTCGGTGAACTGGCCGAAGAGGTGAGGGAGTTCCTGGTGCACGCGGTCGCCAGGACCGGCGGTCACCTCGGACCCAATCTGGGAGTGGTGGAGCTGTCCATCGCCCTCCACCGGGTCTTCGAGTCGCCCGTCGACCGCATCCTGTGGGACACCGGCCATCAGAGTTACGTACACAAAATGCTGACAGGGCGTAAGGACTTCTCCAAGCTGCGCAGCAAGGGCGGCCTGTCCGGCTATCCCTCGCGCGAGGAGTCCGAGCACGACGTCATCGAGAACAGCCACGCCTCCACGGCGCTCGGCTGGGCGGACGGGCTCGCCAAGGCCCGCCAGGTGCAGGGCGAGAAGGGCCACGTCGTCGCGGTCATCGGCGACGGCGCGCTGACCGGCGGCATGGCGTGGGAGGCGCTGAACAACATCGCCGCCGCCAAGGACCGGCCTCTGATCATCGTCGTCAACGACAACGAACGCTCGTACGCACCGACCATCGGGGGCCTCGCGAACCACCTCGCGACCCTGCGGACGACCGACAGTTACGAGCAGATCCTCGCCTGGGGCAAGGACGTCCTGCTGCGCACCCCCGTCGTCGGCAACACGATCTACGAGTCCCTGCACGGCGCGAAGAAAGGCTTCAAGGACGCCTTCGCGCCGCAGGGCATGTTCGAGGATCTCGGGCTCAAATACGTCGGCCCGATCGACGGCCACGACCTCGGCGCCGTGGAGTCCGCCCTGCGGCGGGCGAAACGCTTCCACGGGCCCGTGCTCATCCACTGCCTGACGGAGAAGGGGCGCGGCTACGAGCCCGCGCTCGCGCACGAGGAGGACCACTTCCACACCGTCGGTGTGATGGACCCGCTCACCTGCGAGCCCCTCGCGCCGTCCAACGGCCCCTCCTGGACCTCCGTGTTCGGCGAGGAGATCGTCCGGATCGGCGAGGAGCGCGCGGACGTCGTGGCCATCACGGCGGCCATGCTGCATCCGGTGGGGCTCGGGAAGTTCGCCGAGAGGTTCCCCGACCGGGTGTGGGACGTCGGCATCGCCGAGCAGCACGCCACGGTCTCCGCGGCCGGACTCGCCACCGGCGGTCTCCACCCCGTCGTCGCCGTCTACGCGACCTTCCTCAACCGGGCCTTCGACCAGCTCCTCATGGACGTCGCCCTGCACCGCTGCGGTGTGACCTTCGTCCTCGACCGGGCCGGGATCACCGGTGTCGACGGCGCCTCGCACAACGGCATGTGGGACATGTCGATCCTCCAGGTCGTGCCCGGCCTCAGGATCGCCGCGCCGCGCGACGCCGACCAGCTGAGGGCCCAGCTGCGGGAGGCCGTCGCCGTCGACGACGCGCCGACGATGATCCGCTTCCCGAAGGAGTCGGTCGGTCCCGCGATCCCCGCGGTGGACCACGTGGGCGGGCTCGACGTCCTGCACCGGGGCGAGCGCCCCGAGGTGCTGCTCGTCGCCGTGGGGGTGATGGCCCCGGTCTGCCTCCAGGCCGCCGACCTGCTCGAGGCCCGCGGCATCGGCTGCACCGTCGTCGACCCGCGCTGGGTCAAGCCCGTCGACCCCGCGCTGCCCCCGCTCGCCGCCGAGCACCGGCTCGTCGCCGTCGTCGAGGACAACAGCCGGGCGTCGGGCGTCGGCGCGGCCGTCGCGCTGGCTCTCGGGGACGCCGAAGTCGACGTACCCGTCAGGCGGTTCGGTATCCCGGAGCAGTTCCTCGCGCACGCCAAGCGGGCCGAGGTACTGGCCGACATCGGGCTCACGCCCGTGGAGATCGCCGGGCGGATCAGCGCCGGCCTGGCCGTCAAGGACGAGCGGTCCAAGGCCGCCCACCACCTGTCGAAGGCCGCCGACGTGCAGGCCGAGGATGAGTTGTCCAAGGAGAAGAAGGAATGACCGACCCTGCGGAGAAGGGGGAGTTCGACCTCGGCGCGCTCCTCGCCGAGCGCGGAGCCGAGCGCTACGAGCTGCACACGAAGTACCTGAACCACCAGCTCCCGCGCATGCTGCACACCATCGGTTTCGACAAGGTCTACGAGCGAGCCGAGGGCGCGCACTTCTGGGACGCCGACGGCAACGACTATCTCGACATGCTCGCCGGATTCGGGGTGATGGGTGTCGGCCGCCATCACCCCGTCGTCCGGCGGGCGCTGCACGACGTCCTCGACGCCTCGCTCGCCGACCTCACCCGCTTCGACTGCCAGCCGCTGCCCGGTCTGCTCGCGGAGCGACTGCTCACCCACAGCCCGCACCTCGACCGGGTGTTCTTCGGCAGCAGCGGAACGGAAGCGGTCGAGACCGCGCTGAAGTTCGCCCGGTACGCCACCGGCAGGCCGCGGATCCTGTACTGCTCGCACGCCTTCCACGGGCTGACCACCGGCTCCCTGTCCGTGAACGGCGAGGACGGCTTCCGCGACGGCTTCGCACCCCTGCTGCCCGACACGGCCGTCCCACTGGGTGATCTCGACGCCCTGGCGCGGGAGTTGAAGAAGGGCGACGTCGCCGCGCTGATCGTGGAGCCGATCCAGGGCAAGGGCGTCCACGAGGCCCCGCCCGGATATCTGCGTGCCGCCCAGGAGCTGCTGCACCGGCACAAGGCGCTGCTCATCGCGGACGAGGTGCAGACCGGCCTCGGTCGGACCGGGGACTTCTACGCCTACCAGCACGAGGAGGGCGTCGAGCCGGACCTGGTGTGCGTGGCCAAGGCGCTCTCCGGAGGCTATGTGCCGGTCGGCGCGACCCTCGGAAAGGACTGGATCTTCAAAAAGGTCTACTCCTCCATGGACCGGGTCCTCGTGCACTCGGCGAGCTTCGGTTCCAACGCGCAAGCCATGGCGGCGGGGCTCGCGGTGCTCTCCGTCATGGAGAACGACCAGATCGTCGCCAACGCGCGGGCTACCGGTGAGCGGCTGAAGTCCCGGCTGGCCGCGCTGGTCGACCGGTACGAACTGCTCAGCGACGTGCGCGGCCGGGGCCTGATGATCGGCATCGAGTTCGGCCGGCCCAAGTCGCTCAAACTGCGCAGCCGCTGGACCATGCTGCAGGCCGCGCGCAAGGGTCTGTTCGCGCAGATGGTCGTCGTCCCGCTGCTCCAGCGGCACCGCATCCTCACCCAGGTCTCCGGAGACCACCTGGAGGTGATCAAGCTGATCCCGCCGCTGGTCATCGACGAGCGGGATGTCGACCGGTTCGTCGAGGCCTTCACCGCGGTGATGGAGGACGCGCACAGCGGCGGCGGCCTGATGTGGGACTTCGGAAAGACGCTGGTGAAGCAGGCGGTGGCGAACCGCTGAGGCCCGCCCTCTCCGGCGGGCCGACGGAGACGCGACGAAATTCTTTGCCTCTGGGGCAAGAAAATTGCCCCAGAGGCAATCATCGGGCTCAATGGACCTATGAGCCCCGATCCAGGGACGGTCGACGAGCCGTCCGATGAGCTGCACGCCGTGGCGCCCCGGCTCCGCGCGCTGCGCCGCGGTGCCTCCCTCACCCTGGAGGCCGCCGCCCGGGCCGCGCGACTCTCACCCGCCCATCTCTCCCGTCTGGAGACCGGGCAGCGCCAGCCCTCGCTGCCGATGCTGCTCACGCTGGCCCGCGTCTACGGTACGACAGTCTCCGAACTGCTCGGCGAGACGGTCGCCGACCGTGACGCGATCGTGCGTGCCACAGACATGGAACCGGCCCCGGCCGGCGGCTGGACCTACTGGCAGGCCGGCGCGGCCGGCCGCGGCATGCAGGCGCTGCGTGTGCACGTCCCGTACGGCTCGCAGGGCGACATCGTGCGCGTCCACCCCGGCGAGGAGTGGCTGTATGTGCTCCAGGGGCGGCTCAGGCTGCGCCTCGGGGACACCGCGCACGTGCTCGCGCCGGGGGACAGCGCCCACTTCGACTCGCTCACCCCGCACCGCATCGCGGCCGCCGAGCGCGACGGGGCCGAGCTCCTCTTCGTACACACCCTCTTGCAGAGCCCCGTCGCCGCGCTGTGCCTCGGCCCGGCGACCGGCCACCCCACCTTGGGAGACACGTCATGACCGAACCCACAGAACCCCGTCGGCGCTCCATGGAGGAGAAGTTCCCGCGCGCCCTGTGGGTGCGGCTGATCATCTACGTCGCCGTCGGCCACCTCTTCGCGGCCTTCATCTACCTGCTCTTCACGCTGGGCGCGCAGAACCAGTAGCTCCCCGGCAGGGCCCGCGGAACCGGCGGGCGCCCGGGCGGCTCAGTCCAGCAGTCGTTCGCGCAGGCGCTCCCGCAGCTCCGGCGTCATGCCCAGGCCCTGCTCCAGATAGACGTCGACACTGCCCCAGGTCTCCTCGATCGCCTCGAAGGCGGCCGTCAGGTACTCCGCGCGCGCGTCGAACAGGGGGCTGAGCAGCTCCATGACCTCGGGGGAGTACGCGGAGGCCGAGGAGTTGTTGCGGTGCACCTTGTAGCGGCGGTGCGCGGCGTTCGACTCCAGGTAGTCGGCCACGATCGCGTCGCGCTCGACGCCGAGGGCGAGCAGGGTGATGGCGATGGACAGTCCGGCGCGGTCCTTGCCGGCCGCGCAGTGCATCAGCGCGGGCACGCTGTCCTCGGCCATCGCGCGCAGCACCTGGGAGTGCTCGGCCGTGCGCTCCTTGATGATCGTGCGGTACGAGCCGATCATGCGGTTCGCGCCCTTGCCGTCGCCGAGGATGGCGTGCAGCTGGTCCAGGTCGCCGTCGCGGACCATCTTCCAGAACTCGCCGCCGTCGGCCGGGTCGGACAGGGGCAGATTCACGTTCCGCACGCCCGGCAGCTCGACGTCCGGGCCCTCCAGCTTCTGGTCCGCGGCGTTACGGAAGTCGAAGATCGTGTGGAGCCCCAGGGAGGCGAGGAACGCGGCGTCCTCCTCCGTGGCGTGCGCGAGGTGGCCGCTGCGGAACAGGTGCCCGTAGCGCACTCGTCGGCCGTCCGCGGTGGGCAGTCCGCCCACGTCGCGGAAGTTGCGCACTCCGCCGAGCTCGGGCTCGGTCGACGGGACCTGCTGCGTCACGGGGGCTCCTCCCATTCGGCCGCCGGGGTCGCCGGGCTGGACTCGGCGTCACTCGTCGGCAGTTGTCTTCGGCTCGCGCTCTCGACGATACGACATGGGTTCCTGAGGCAATGAGTTGTCCGCGGCCGCAGCCTTCCGGGCGAGGCGCCCATGATCATGTCGGCCCCGATCGGGACCGTTCGAAAACGCGGGGGCCGATGATCGAGACAGGCGCGGATGCCCGGACCTGGCCTTTCTCCGGTGCGCGCGGCGGTCACGCGCTACACGTTCACCGGACACGACGGGCCGCCGCGTCCGCACCGGGACCCGCGGATCACCTACGGCGCCCCTGCGCCGAGGCGCGGCGCCATGCTGAGCCGGCCACGGGCTCAGGATGAGCGGACGGGACCCGACATCAGTACACGAGCGCTGAGAAACAGGCGAAATCAACCTGAATGCGGCATCGCCGCATCGCGGTGTGCGGACCGGACTCCGTGAAGGTCTGGATGTGACGGATATCCATCGGCGTCGCATGTGACTGTTCTGTCCGAATTGGCGCCTTCATTCCAACTGTCCCTGGAATAGGGCACCGTGGGACGAGTCGCGTGAGGAGCGTCATATTCGTGACGATGCGTTGCCGTCCCCATTTCTCAACCCGCCCGCGTTCCCGGGCGGGTTGAGGGGCCGGAAAGATCGTCATTCCACGGAGGGTGACGGCAATTCCCGCATGGATCAAGAAAGGTGAGCGCACAGAAACCGCACATAGTTGTCGACGCGCTCTCATGTCGCTTACGTTCTGCCTCAATCCGGACGGACGCCCAATCCTGCCGCCGCCCGGAATCCGCACACTCACCCGTATACGGCAGGAGCGGGGGACCCACAGGTTCCGTGCCTGGTCCGGTCTCCGGAACAGGCTAGGGGTACAGCCGCGCAGCAGCGTGGCCGGGCATCTCCAGCCCGCACCCGACAGCTCACCTCGCAGGCGCCGGAGAGGAATTCGTCATGCCCGCCAAGGGTAAGCACCGCCGTCCGAAGTCCCTGCGTTTCACCCGCTCGATCGCCGTGGCCGGCACCGGTGGCGCCGCACTCGCGCTGCCACTGATGGGAGCCACCGGCGCCCACGCCGCGACCCCGGCCACCGCCGTCGCACAGCACGTCGAGAAGGCCGCGACCGCCGCTCCCGCAGCCAAGAAGGCCGCCACGACGAAGACGTACGCGGTGAAGTCCGGCGACTACCTCTCGAAGATCGCCGACGAGCAGAACGTCACCGGCGGCTGGAAGAAGATCTACTCCGACAACCGCTCCGCCATCGGCGGCGACCCGTCGCTGATCCACCCCGGTCTGAAGCTGTCGCTCGGCAAGAAGGCCGCCTCCGCGGGTGCCACCCACTCGTCCACCCGGACGACCGCTCCCGCGGCGAAGGCCCCCGCGGCGAAGGCTCCTGCGGCGAAGGCTCCTGCGGCGAAGGCCGAAAAGGCGACCACGGCCACCAACGCGGCCTCCGCCAGCAGCAGTTCCGGCTACACCCTGCCCGTCGACGGCGCCACCCTCGGCACCAGCTACAAGCTGGCGGGCAGCATGTGGTCCAGCGGCTACCACACGGGCGTGGACTTCGTGGTCCCGACCGGCACCACGATCAAGTCCATAGCCGCGGGCACCGTCGTCTCCGCCGGCTGGGGCGGCGCTTACGGCAACCAGGTCGTCATCCAGCACGCCGACGGCAAGTACTCCCAGTACGCCCACATGTCGTCGCTGTCCGTCTCGGCGGGGCAGACCGTGACCGAGGGGCAGCAGATCGGCCTCTCCGGCGCGACCGGCAACGTCACCGGACCGCACCTGCACTTCGAGGTCCGCACCACGCCGGACTACGGCTCGGACGTCGACCCCGTCGCGTACCTGCGCGCGCACGGTGTCATCGTCGGCTGACGCCCGGCGCCGCTCCTGAAGCCAAGCCCTGCTCCTGACGGCAGGACTGCCTCCGAAGGCCGGACCCCACGATCCCCGGGGTCCGGCTTTCGGTGTCTCCCGTACAAGGCGCGTGACCGCCGTGGAGCGATGTCCCGTGATTTCCCCTGCCCTTGGGTGGTCGCTGCTTCAACAGCCTTGATCGGAGCGCTATTCCGGAGTTGACCAATACTTGGCCAGTGGCCTTTCTCACCGCACGTCAACCCTTCCCTACGGTCGCGTAGCTCACATCCAAAGGTGAATCATGGCTCTTTGTGGCAGACGATTCGAAGAGTGACAACAGATCAGTGATCGGGTCGTACGTGGCGGTGGGGGACAGCTTCACCGAGGGCGTCGGCGACCCTGGGCCCGACGGGGCCTTCGTCGGTTGGGCGGACCGGTTCGCGGTCCTTCTCGCGGACCGGCGCCCCGAGGGCGATTTCACCTACACCAACCTCGCCGTACGCGGCAAACTGCTCGACCAGATCGTCGAGACCCAGCTCCGGCGGGCGAAGGACCTCCGCCCCGACCTGGTCTCGTTCTGCGCGGGCGGCAACGACATCATCCGGCCCGGCACCGACCCCGACGAGGTCGCGGAGCGCTTCGAGAGCGCGATCGCCGACCTCACCTCCGCCGTCGGCGCCGTCATGGTGACCACCGGCTTCGACACCCGTGGCGTCCCCGTGCTCAAGCACCTGCGCGGCAAGATCGCCACGTACAACGGACATGTGCGGGCCATCGCGGACCGCTACGGCTGTCCCGTCCTCGACCTCTGGTCCCTGAAGACGATCCAGGACCGCCGCGCCTGGGACGGCGACCGCCTGCACCTCTCGCCCGAGGGCCACACCCGGGTGGCGCTTCGAGCCGGACAGGTGCTCGGCCTCGACGTGCCCGCCGACCCGGACCAGCCCTGGCCGCCCCTGCCGCCGCGCGGCACGCTCGAGATGCGGCGCGACAACATCCAGTGGGCGCGCGAGTACCTGGTCCCGTGGATCGGACGACGGCTGCGCGGGGAGTCCTCGGGCGACCACGTGGCGGCCAAGGGTGCCCTGTCACCGGACGACATCAAGATGCGCATCGAGTCGGTGGCCTGAGACGGGACCACCCCGCGAGGATTCGGGCCGACGCGACCGGCCGGGCGGCGGCCGGGCGGCCGCGTCCGGGGCGAGCGGTGCCGGGCCGGGCCGACCGGTGAGTGACGGTGGCATGACGGCGAGAGAGCGGCGCTGGACGGGGTGAGGGGGTCGGGCGTACGAGGCCGAGGGCACGGGGCCGGGCGTACGAGGCCGGGGGCACCGCGCCCTCTAGCGCACTGCCGCCACCAACGCCGCGCGTTCGAGGCCCAGTTCGCGGGCGAGGGCCTCGTCCACCCACTCCTGGGTCCGCGCCCGTGACACGGCGCCCGAGTACGCCGTCATCTGGACGGCCAGTCCGTCCAGCAGCGCCGTGAGCCGGAGGGCCGTGCTCGTGGGGTCCGGGCAGCGGAACTCGCCCGCGGCCACGCCCTCCGCGATCACCTCGGTGATCGCGGCCTTCCACTGCCTGTCCAGATCGCGGGTGACCTCGCGCAGCGCGGGCTCGCGCAGGGCGGCGGCCCAGCCCTCGATCCACAGGCGCCAGCCCTTTGCCTGGCCCGTCGGGGCGTACCAGCGCACGGCGGTACGGAGGCGTCGCAGTGCCGTCGTACGGCGGCCGAGCAGCTTGCGGAGATGGGTGAGGTCGTCCTCCGCCGCGTAGGTGAACGCGGCGGCGACCAGCTTCTCCTTCGTGGAGAAGTGGTACAGCACCAGCGCGTTGCTCACCCCGAGGGACGAGGCCACGTCGGCGATCCGTACCGCCGCCACGCCGCGCGCCTCGATCTGTTCGACGGCGGCACGCAGCAACTCCTCACGCCGCTCCGCCACGCTCAACCGCACTCTCGCCACGCGGCAACCCTACACAGCCCCTTCGGGAGAGGCCCCGCGGGAGTTGACGCCTTCCTCGACGCCTTCGGCGCCGGGGGCCGGCGGGAGCCGGGCCGGGCACGGCCGGGGGCGGTCAGGCCCCAGTGCCTCGGGCCATGGCGCGACCGCCCCGGCTCGTTCCGGCGACCCGGCCGGGCGTCGGACCGGCCTCGGGCCCGGGCCGGTGGCGGTGGAGGGCGTGGCGGGCGCTCAAGGGCTCCGCGTCCGTCATCCGTACCACCCGAACCGCTCCGCGATGACCGGCAGCCGGTCGGTGACGATGGCGTGGGCTGCGGCCCGCGGCGTCGTGCCGTCGGCCTCGGCGCGGGCGAGCATCTGGTCGATCAGGGCGCGCATCGAACGCCGGGTGTGGGCGAACGCCTCGTCCGCGTCGGCACCGATGTCGCCGAACAGCGTCCACCACCACCAGGCGTTCGTACCGGAGTTGACCACCACGTCCGGCAGGACGGTGATTCCGCGCGCGGCGAGCAGCGTCTCCGCGTCCGCCAGGACCGGCATGTTGGCCGCCTCCACGATCCAACGGGCCCTGATCCCGCCCTGGTTGGCCGTGTCGATCGCGTACGACACCGCGGCGGGCACCAGAACCTCGGCATCGGCGGACAGCCAGGCGTCACCCGGGAGTTCACGGTCGGCGCCGCGCAGCACCGCGCGGTCGACCGTCCCGTACGCGTCCCGCCCCGCGAGCAGCGCCTCGACGTCGAGGCCGTCCGGGTTCGCGATCGTTCCCTTGACGTCGGCGACGGCCACGATGCTGAGCCCCGCACGGGACAGGAAGCGCGCCGTGGCCCCGCCCATGGTGCCGAGGCCCTGCACGGCGACGCGTGTACCGGCGTACTCCACCCCGGCCCGGTCCAGGGCCGCGAGGACCGACTCGGCGACGCCGCAGCCGCCGACCAGTTCGTCGAGGCCGATGCCGTCCACCTCGACCGCGAAGGCGTCCGCGAGCCGTCCGCGGGCCGCCGCCTCGTCGTCGAGCAGCGGGTACACGGCCTGGATGGACGAGACGAGCCCGGCCTCCCCGGCCGCCCGGTCGACCAGGTCCTGGGTGAGGCCGAGATCCTCGCCGGTGGTCCAGAAGGCCTCGATGTACGGGCGCATGGCGCGCAGATAGCGCACCAGCAGGCCGTACGCCGCCGGGTCCTGGGGGTCGCAGTCGATGCCGCCCTTGGCGCCGCCCAGCGGGATGTACCGGCCCTCGGGGTTGTAGTGCAGGGCCTCCTTCATGGTCATGCCACGGGCCAGCCCGGTGACTTCCTCCAGCGTGCAGCCGGGCCGCATCCGCAGACCGCCGCTGGAGACGCCGCGCACGAGCCGGTCGACGACGAGGAAACCCGGGCGGCCGGTGACGTGGTCCGTCCAGGTGAGCGTCATCAGGGGGGCGGTCATCGGGTCTCCTCGGGGATGGCGATCAGGGTGGGGCCGGGGGTGCGCAGTGCCTCGGTGAGCGCGGCGGTCAGCTCGTCCGGGCTGCACGCGTGCGTGCCCTGTCCTCCGTAGGCGCGGGCCAGGGCGGGCAGGTCGACCGGTGCGAGGTCGACCGCCATGGGCGTGTCGCCCCGGGCGTCGCGGATCTCCCCGTAGCCGCCGTTGTCGAACACCACGATGGGCAGCGGGAGGTCGAGCTGTGCCGCGGTCGCCAGTTCCTGCACCGTGAACTGGAGGCCGCCGTCCCCGCTGAGCGCCACCACCTGGCGTTCGGGGTACGCCGTCCTGGCGCCGATCGCCGCGGGCAGCGCGTAGCCGAGCGTGCCGAAGCCGGTCGGGTGAAGATAGCGGCCCTCGGGGCCGAGCGGGAGGTGCGGGAGCGCTCCGTAGTAGCAGCACTGGGCGCTGTCCGAGGTGATCACGGCGTCTTCGGAGAGTACGGAACGGAGGGCCCGCAGGTACGGGATCCAGCGGGCGTCGCGCCGCGCGGTCTCGGCGTTCCGCGCGGTCCGCAGGACTCCGGCCCGCAGGACGGGGTCCTCTGCCGCCACGCGCGCGTGACGGCGTGGGCCTCCGTGTCCTTGCACGGCGGCGAGCAGGGCCGTCAGGGAGACCCGGGCGTCGCCGACGACGGCGATGTCCGCGGGCAGGCCCGCGTACATCTGGTCCGGGTCCAGGTCCACGCGGATCAGCGTGCCGTTCAGGGCGGGTGGCGCGGACCACAGATCGGACTCGGCGAGTTCGGTGCCGACGGCGAGCACGGCGTCGCGTTCCGCGAGCCAGCCCAGGACCGAGGGGCTGTGGAGGGACACGCCGAGGGACAGCGGGTGGGTCTCGGGGACGATCCCCTTGCCGTTGGCCGTGGTGACGACGGGAGCGCCCAGCTCCTCGGCGAGGGCGAGGCCAGGGGCGGCCGCGCCGCGGGCTCCGCCGCCGAGCACGAGCGCCGGACGGCGTGCCCCGCGCAGGGCCTCGGCGGCCCGCTCCACGGCCGCGGCGTCGGGGGCGAGGGGAACGGCGGGAGGGGTGATGCGGACGGGGCCCGTCTCCTCACCGGCCTCCAGGAGATCGAGAGGGATCTCGATGTGCGCGGGGCGCGGCCGGCGAGTGCGGAACAGGGTGAAGGCGCGCGCCACCGCCGCGTCGATCTCCGCGACCGAGGACACGCGGTGACTGAACGCGGCCACGCCTCGCAGAGCCTGTGTCTGGCTGCGCGACTCGTGCAGCAGACCGGTCGCGAGTCGGGGGTGGCGCAGAGGCATCCCGGGGGAGACGACGAGCAGTGGCACGCTGTCCGAATAGGCCTGGCCGACGGATGCCGCCGTGTTCAGCAGGGCGGGCCCGGTCGTCGTGATCACGACACCCGGGCGATGGGTCACGCGCGCGTAGCCGTCGGCGGCGTATCCGGCTCCCTGTTCGTGGCGTGTCAGGACGTGCCGGATGCCGTACGCGGACAGGTGCCGGTAGATCTCCAGGTTGTGCGTTCCCGGGATGCCGAAGACCTGCGTCACGGCGTGGCCGCACAGGGCGCGGACGAGGGCCTCGCCGCCGGTGACCGTCCGGCCCGTCACGGGCGCCGCGCGATGACGTGCCGCACGATGTCCGAGGCGCTCTCGGTCGCCTTCGGCCCGGTGTGGCGGTCGGACACGGTGCCTCCAAGGGGTGGACGGGCCGACGCGACCGCGGGCCGCGGGGACGATTTCCGGACTACTGAACCATGAGTCAGTATCGGAACGAGGGTCGGGTCATGTCAACGCACGGGATCGACCATCGGTGGCGGACGCCGGAGGGGCGCCCGTGTCGCGGTGGTGTACGAGAACGTTTCGCTAATCAGGAAGAACCGCGTGCGCGCCGGGGTTGAGCACATCAAGCCCCGGGGCCACGGCGATCCCGCTGTGACCGGGGCGGACCCGGCGCTGTCAGAGGCGACGACCATAATGAAAGCCTGACCGACTCCTTCTGGAGGTTTCCGTGACCGGTTTCCGTACCTTGAGCTCCGGGCTCCGCTCGCTGCGGCCCGCCGCCTTCGGCGCGGATCCGGGGGGTGCGCGCATGGAGCGCATCCGCAACTCACCGAACTTCGCGGACGGTGTCTTCCAGAACCCGGAGCACGCCCGGACCCGCCCCGACGGCTCGATGGTGGAGTTCGCGAAGGTGTACTTCCGCAGTGAGGAGCGCGCCCACCGCGCCCCGACCGGCACGGTGCCGGTGCATGCGACGACCCTCGCCGACCTGGCCAAACCCGCCGCGACCGGGTTGCGGCTCACCTGGATGGGGCACTCCAGCGTCCTCGCCGAGATCGACGGCCACCGTGTGCTGTTCGACCCGGTCTGGGGCGAGCGCTGTTCGCCGTTCGCCTTCGCCGGTCCCAAGCGGCTGCACCCGGTGCCCCTGCCGCTGGCCGCGCTCGGCCCGGTCGACGTCGTGGTGATCTCGCACGACCACTACGACCACCTCGACATGCCCACGATCAAGGCGCTGGCCGACACGGACACGGTGTTCGCGGTGCCGCTCGGCGTCGGAGCCCACCTGGAGCACTGGGGCATCTCGGCGGACCGCGTGCGCGAACTTGACTGGCAGGAGTCGACGAAGGTCGGCGGGATCACCCTGACGGCGACACCGGCGCGCCATTTCTGCGGTCGCGGACTGCGCAACACCCAGCACACCCTCTGGGCGTCCTGGGTCGCCGAGGGCGATGCTCACCGGATCTACCACAGCGGTGACACCGGCTATTTCGAGGGCTTCAAGGACATCGGCGCGGCCCACGGCCCGTTCGACGCCACGATGATCCAGATCGGCGCGTACAGCGAGTTCTGGCCCGACATCCACATGACGCCCGAAGAGGGGATGCGCTCCCACCTCGACCTCCAGGGCGGGCAGCCCTCCGGAGTGATGCTGCCGATCCACTGGGCGACGTTCAACCTCTCCACCCATGCCTGGTCCGACCCGGGAGAGGGCACGGTGGCCGCCGCCCGCGCGGCCGGAGCGCGTGTCGCGCTGCCGCGCCCCGGCGAGCCCTTCGAGCCCACGGCCGAGACCGTCCCCTCCGAGCCGTGGTGGCGTGGCGTGGCCCGTGCGCCGAAGGGCGGCTGGCCGGTCGTCGAGGAGACGGTCGCCGACACGCCGGGTGACGTCGGGGGCACCCCGGTGGAGGGCACCGGAGAGCCGGAAACGGTGCCTGCGGGCTGATCATCCGATCTACGGCGAGGGTCGAGGGGTGACGTGCCCCTCGGCCCTCGCCGTTTGTTTTGCGACCGCTTCTGACCAGCTCCGATCGGATCCAGGTGCGGCGCGAACGCTTGTCCGACGGCGTTATCGGTCAGCCGTACGACAGCTCATACCAGAGCGGGATGCGGGCTGGGGGAGTTTGTCAACAGCCCACCGCACATGATGCGTTGGCGACTACTGTCAGTTGCCGTCGGGCGACGCAGGGCCGATTTTTTCGGCTCTCTCGACCGGCACCGCGATGGCACACGCCCGAGTCGCGCAGACCCGCGGGAGCCCCGTGCCCCCGACGCATCCAGTACGAGGACGCCGATGTCTCACCTTCGCGCACCGGCCGCACGCGCAGACCGCCGTGAGGGCGGACGGCACGGTCGCCCGGTCGCCCGTGCCACCTCTTCGCTGCCCGAGACGCACCTGCGGCCCCAGCTGCTGCGCCTCGCGGTGCTGCCGCCGACCGCGGTGGCCCTCAGCGCGTGCGCCGCCGTACTGTTCACCGTCCGCTCCACCGGCGCCCGGCCCGGCCTCACCCTGTGGGTCGTCCTGGCCGGAGCCGTGAGCGTGGCCCTGGCCGGCATCCTGATCGCCGCCGTGGCCGCCGATCGCGCCGCCACCTCCGTACGGGAACGCATAGGAGCCCTGCGCCGCACCAGCGCCCGCACCGAGGCCGATCTGCGGGCCGTCGTCGAGGGGCTGCGTCGCGGCGAGAACCCGCCCGAGCGCAAGACGCGCCGTCGGCCTCCCGCGGACGCCGACGAGTTCGAACTGCTCGCCGCGGACATGTCCCGTGCCCACGACGGTGCCGTCGCCGCCGTCGTACAGGCCGCGCAGCTCTCCAGCCACGCGGGCAGCGAACAGAAGGTCGAGGTCTTCGTCAATCTGGCCCGGCGCCTGCAGTCGCTCGTGCACCGCGAGATCTCCATCCTCGACGAGCTGGAGAACGAGATCGAGGACCCGGACCTCCTCAAGGGGCTCTTCCACGTCGACCACCTCGCCACCCGCATCAGACGCCACGCCGAGAACCTGGCCGTGCTCGGTGGCGCCGTCTCGCGCCGTCAGTGGAGCAACCCCGTCTCCATGACCGAGGTGCTGCGCTCCGCGATCGCCGAGGTCGAGCAGTACTCGCGGGTCAAGCTGGTGCCCCCGATCGAAGGCACCCTGCGCGGCCACGCGGTCGCCGACGTCATCCACCTGCTCGCCGAACTCGTCGAGAACGCCACGGTGTTCTCCGCCCCGCACACCCAGGTGCTGCTGCGCGTCAATCTCGTCACCTCGGGACTGGCCATCGAGGTGGAGGACCGCGGGCTCGGCATGCAGCCGGGCGAACAGAACAGGATGAACGCCCTGCTCACCGACCCCGACCAGGTCAGCGTCGCCGGCCTGCTCCAGGACGGGCGCATCGGTCTGTTCGTGGTCTCGCAGCTCGCCCGCAGGCACGGCATCCACGTCCGGCTCCAGAGCAACATCTACGGCGGTGTCCAGGCCGTACTCGTCGTCCCGCAGGAGCTGTTGGGCGCAAGGCCGGGTGCTCCGGGAGACGGGGTCCTGACGCAGGGGCCGCCTGAGGAGACGGGCGGCGGGCACCGGCCGTCCCTCGGACCCGGGCCCACGCAGCCCGCACCGGCGCAGGTCCCGCTCGCTCCCGCGGGCCGCATGGTCGCCCCCGTGCCACGGCAGTCGCAGCGGGAGCCGGTGCGGGGGGAGCGGACACCTCCGCGTGTCGCGCCGGGCGAGCCGGTCGCGGGACGCGGCGGTCCCACGCCGCTCCCCGTGCGCGGCGCCCGCGCGGAGCGGCTCAATCCGGCCGAGGCCGTGCCCGGCATCCGTCCCGAGGACCGGCTCACCGCCGCCGGGAACGCGGCCATGCCGCCCACACCACGCTCCGGCGCCGTCCGCGGCACCATGGGCAGGCCCCATCTGCCCAAGCGGCGGGCTCAGGAGCACATCGTTCCCCAGCTGCGCGAAGGACCGGCTCCCCGCCAGGACACGGAGCACGTCGTCGGCCACGACCCGGGTCTCATGGCGGCGTTCCAGCGCGGGATCGGGCTCGCCGAGGCCACCCACGCGGACACGGCGGGCCGGGAGGAGTCCTCGTCGGCCCGGCGGGCGTCGGCGGCCCCGGCGTCGTTCCCGGACCGGTCGCGCCTGGAACGGCCCCGCCTGGAAGCACCGCGCAGGGAGGGTGCGGCGCGGGGCCACGGGGAGTCCGCCGCGGAGGCCGCTCCCGGCGACGGCGACCCCATCGACGTACCCCCGAAGAACGGCACACCGACGGTGTACCTGGGCGAGTCCCGCACGACGCACGCGCCCGCGCCGCACGGAGCGCCCGACACCGCGTCCGGACACGACCGCACCACCCGGCACGACGGGAGCGCACCGGCCGGATGACCACCCCCACACCCACCCCCACCGCTCCCGCGGACCTTCGTACCTCAAGGAGTCGATCCCCCATGGCGAGCGATGCGCCGACCGGCCACGTATCCGATCTCGACTGGCTGATGAGCGGCCTCGTCCAGCGCGTACCCCACACCACGAGCGCGGTGCTGCTGTCCTGCGACGGGCTCGTGAAGTCGGTCCACGGCCTCGACCCGGACAGTGCCGACCACATGGCCGCGCTGGCCTCCGGCCTCTACTCCCTCGGGCGCAGCGCGGGCGTGCGCTTCGGGGACGGCGGCGACGTACGCCAGGTCGTGGTCGAACTCGACTCGACCCTCCTGTTCGTCTCCACCGCGGGCTCCGGTACGTGTCTGGCCGTGCTCGCGGGCCGCGAGGCCGACGCGGCCGTGCTCGGCTACGAGATGGCGATGCTGGTCAAGAGCGTCCGCCCCTATCTGATCACCGCGCCCCGGCAGCACTCCGTCGAACCCCCGGCGATGAGGCCTTGAGCGTGGCCGCGGCCGGTGACGGGCCCTGGCTCGATGACGCGGCGGGACGCCTGGTGCGCCCCTACACCGTCAGCAACGGCCGGACCCGGCCGACGACCGCGCTCGACCTCCTCTCCCAGGTCATGGCGACCGGAGCCACACCCCTCGGCTACCTCGGCCCCGAGCACAGCCAGGCACTCGAACGCTGCCGGGCACCGGTCTCGGTCGCGGAGATCGCCGCCCATCTGAAGCTTCCGGCGGCGGTCACCAAGGTGCTGCTGTCCGACCTCGTCGACTGCGGGGCGCTCACCACGAAGCCCCCGGAGTTCCACCACAACCCCACTGACCGGTCTCTTCTGGAGGCAGTGCTCGATGGATTACGACGACAGCTCTGACCCCTTCCCCACCGCACTGAAGATCTTGGTGGCGGGCGGATTCGGGGTCGGCAAGACAACCCTCGTCGGCGCGGTGAGCGAGATCGCGCCGCTCAGTACGGAGGAGCTGCTCACCACGGTCAGCGCCTCGACCGACAAGCTCGACGGCATCGAGAACAAGGTCGAGACGACCGTCGCGATGGATTTCGGACGCATAACCCTCGATCCGGAACATGTGCTCTATCTGTTCGGCACACCCGGGCAGGAGCGGTTCTGGTTCATGTGGGACGAGCTCTCCGAGGGCGCGCTCGGCGCGGTGATCCTCGCCGACACGCGGCGTCTGGAGGACTGCTTCGCCGCCGTCGACTTCTTCGAGCAGCGCGGCCTCGGGTTCATCGTCGCGGTCAACGAGTTCGACGGCTCGCACCGCTACGACCCGGCCGAGGTGCGCGCGGCCATCGACCTCGACCCCGAGATCCCCGTCGTGCGCTGCGACGCCCGGATCTCCAGCTCGGGTGTGCAGACGCTGCTCACCCTGGTCCGCCACCTCCTCGCCCACGCGCCGGCCCACTCCCCGAGTCACGGAGCCCGTACATGAGTTACGACCCGCCGCGGCCGGCCGGTCGTCTGCTGCTCACGCCGGAGGACAAGGACGCTCCGGCCCGGGTGCGACGGCTGCGCCGACTGGGGCTGGGCGAGCGCGCCGAGCCCGCCTTCGACGCCTTCGCGGACCGTCTCGCGGAGGTCGCCGCGGCGCCGTACTCGATGGTCAACTTCATCGACGAGGAGCAGCAGTTCTTCGCGGGCCTGCACACCCCTGACGGCGGCGCCAAGGGCACCGACCTCGCCGCGACCGCGGACAGGAGCGAACGCGATGTGGGCCGTTACATGGCCCGGGACCACGGCTTCTGCCCTCATGTGGTGGTGCGCCGCAAGGCGCTCGTCCTGGAGGACGTCTGCGACTACCCGCGCTTCGCCGGAAATCCGGTCGTCGACGATTTCGGCGTCCGCTCCTACCTCGGCGCCCCGCTGATCGACCGCACCGGCATCGCCCTCGGCACGATCTGCGTCGTGGACGTCGAGCCGCGCCCCTGGGGAAAGGCGGGCCTGGAGACCATCAAGTCGATGGCGGCCGAACTGGTCGAGCAGCTCGAACGGCGGGAGGGAGTCCAGGGGCTCTGACGGCCCGCAGTCCCCCTCTTGGGCCACTCCGGCGGTCCGACCTCCGACCCCGGGCAGGGCTAGGGAGAACTGGGGTGTGAAGGAAAGCTGGGGCAGCGCTTAAGAAATCCTCGATGGACCAGGGGCACCGTCGTACGGCAGATTTCTGGGTGAATTCACCCCTCTCCCCGGTGCGGGCCCCTTCGGCGTGCCCGTTCCCGGGACCTCACGCACAGGAGCGGTCGAGTGAAGGCGCTGGTCAAGGAGAAGGCGGAGCCCGGGCTCTGGCTCACGGACGTTCCGGAGCCGCAGGCCGGCCCCGGTGATGTACTGATCAAGGTTCTCAGGACCGGGATCTGCGGCACCGACCTGCACATCCGCAACTGGGACGGCTGGGCGCAGCAGGCCATCAAGACGCCGCTCGTCCTCGGGCACGAGTTCGTCGGCGAGGTCGTCGAGACCGGCCGCGACGTCGCAGACATCAACATCGGCGACCGGGTCAGCGGTGAGGGACACCTGGTCTGCGGCAAGTGCCGCAACTGTCTCGCCGGGCGCCGCCACCTCTGCCGTGCCACCGTCGGCCTCGGCGTCGGCCGCGACGGCGCGTTCGCCGAGTACGTCGTGCTGCCCGCCGCGAACGTCTGGGTGCACCGCGTCCCGGTCGACCTCGACGTCGCCGCGATCTTCGACCCGTTCGGCAACGCCGTGCACACCGCTCTCTCCTTCCCGCTGGTCGGCGAGGACGTCCTGATCACCGGCGCCGGACCGATCGGTCTGATGGCCGCGGCGGTGGCGCGCCACGCGGGCGCCCGCAACGTCGTGATCACCGACGTCAGCGAGGAGCGCCTGGAACTGGCCCGCAAGATCGGCGTCAGCCTCGCCCTCGACGTCGCGACCTCGACCATCGCCGACGGTCAGCGCACGCTCGGCCTGCGCGAGGGCTTCGACATCGGCCTGGAGATGTCCGGCAGCCCCGAGGCGATGCGCGACATGATCGCCAACATGACGCACGGCGGACGGATCGCGATGCTGGGCCTGCCGGCCCAGGAGTTCCCGGTCGACTGGTCCCGGATCGTCACCTCCATGATCACGATCAAGGGCATCTACGGCCGCGAGATGTTCGAGACGTGGTACGCGATGTCGGTGCTCCTGGAGGGCGGTCTCGACCTCGCCCCCGTGATCACCGGCCGGTACGGATTCCGTGACTACGAGGAAGCATTCGCCGACGCGGCCAGCGGTCGCGGCGGCAAGGTCATTCTCGACTGGACCCTCTGAGGAATCTAAGGAACTGATGATGTTCGACTCCGTCCGTGACGACCTCCGCACCACCCTCGAAGAGATCCGCGCCGCCGGGCTGCACAAGCCCGAGCGGGTCATCGGCACCCCGCAGTCCGCGACCGTGAGCGTCACCGCGGGCGGCCGCCCCGGAGAGGTCCTCAACTTCTGCGCGAACAACTACCTCGGTCTCGCCGACCACCCCGAGGTCGTCTCCGCCGCCCACGCGGCGCTCGACCGCTGGGGCTACGGCATGGCCTCCGTGCGCTTCATCTGCGGTACGCAGGAGGTGCACAAGGAGCTGGAGGCGCGGCTGTCCGCGTTCCTCGGCCAGGAGGACACGATCCTCTACTCCTCCTGCTTCGACGCCAACGGCGGCGTCTTCGAGACCCTGCTCGGCGCCGAGGACGCGGTCATCTCCGACGCCCTCAACCACGCCTCGATCATCGACGGCATCCGGCTGTCCAAGGCGCGCCGCTTCCGGTACGCCAACCGCGACATGGCCGACCTGGAGGCCCAGCTCAAGGAGGCCTCCGACGCGCGCCGCCGGCTGATCGTCACCGACGGCGTGTTCTCCATGGACGGCTACCTCGCCCCGCTCAAGGAGATCTGCGACCTCGCCGACCGCTACGACGCGATGGTCATGGTCGACGACTCGCACGCCGTGGGCTTCGTCGGCCCCGGCGGCCGCGGAACCCCTGAGCTGCACGGCGTCATGGACCGCGTCGACATCATCACCGGCACGCTCGGCAAGGCCCTCGGCGGCGCCTCCGGCGGCTATGTCGCCGCCCGCGCCGAGATCGTCGCCCTGCTGCGTCAGCGCTCCCGCCCGTACCTCTTCTCGAACACGCTCGCCCCGGTGATCGCCGCGGCCTCCCTCAAGGTCCTCGACCTGCTGGAGTCCGCCGACGACCTGCGCGTCCGGCTCGCCGAGAACACCGCGCTGTTCCGCTCCCGGATGACCGCGGAGGGCTTCGACATCCTTCCCGGCGACCACGCGATCGCTCCCGTCATGATCGGTGACGCGTCCGTCGCCGGCCGCATGGCGGAGCTGCTCCTGGAGCGCGGCGTCTATGTGATCGGTTTCTCGTACCCGGTCGTTCCGCAGGGGCAGGCCCGCATCCGGGTCCAGCTGTCCGCGGGACACTCCACGGAGGACGTGAACCGGGCCGTGGACGCCTTCGTGGCGGCGCGGGCGGAACTCGACGCCTGACGGGCGTACCGGTCTGATGGCCGGAAAGGGCGTGTGACCTGAGAGAATCGGTCGCATGATCGAAGCGCGGCGGCTCCACATCCTTCGTGCGGTGGCCGACCACCGTACGGTGACGGCGGCAGCCGCCGCGCTCTATCTCACGCCCTCGGCGGTCTCGCAGCAGCTGACCGCCCTGGAGCAGGAGACGGGCCACCGGCTCGTCGAGCGCGGTGCCAAGGGTGTACGGCTGACGCCCGCCGGCGAGATCCTGCTCGGCCACACCAACGCCGTCCTCGCCCAACTGGAGCGCGCGGAGGCGGAGTTGGCCGCGTACAGCTCGGGCTCCGCCGGTACGGTCACCGTGGCCTCCTTCGCGACCGGCATCGGCCTGGTCGTGGCCCCCGCGCTGGCCCGCCTCGCCGTCACGGCCCCGGGCATCCGCCTCCGGGTCCACGACGCCGAGGGTGACGCCAGCCTGCCGATGGTGCTCGACCGGCAGGTCGACATCGCGGTGGCTGTCGAGTACCGGGGTGCCCCGGACGCGGACGACCCGCGGCTGACGCACGTCCCGCTCTACGCCGAGCCCTTCGACGCGGTCGTCCCCGTCAGTCACCGCCTGGCCGACGCCGAGGAGGTGCCGCTCGCCGAGCTGGCCAAGGACCCATGGATCGGCCCGTACCCGGGCAACCCCTGCCACGATGTGGTGGTCCTGGCCTGCGAGAACGCCGGATTCCAGCCGCGCCTCGAACACTCCTCGGACGACTTCCGCGCCGTCGTCGCCCTCGCCTCCGCCGACGCGGGCGTCGCCCTGGTGCCCCGCTCGGCGCTGCGTGGCATGGAGCTCACCGGTGTGGTCGTCCGCCCCGTCGACGGCGTCGCGCCCACCCGCCGTGTCTTCGCCGCCGTGCGCCGTGGCGCGGAGGGCCATCCGCTGATCCGGCCCGTCCTGGACGCGCTGACCCGAGCGGCGACCGCGGACTGAGCCCGACGACTCGGGATTCCCGTATCCGGGATAGCATCCCAGATATGGGAAATGACGAGGATGCCGCTGTCGACGCCCGGCTCGGGGCCCGACTGGCCGAGCTGAGGGCCGAACGGGGCTGGACCCTGGGGGAGTTGGCCGAGCGCAGTGGGATCAGCCGGTCGACCCTCTCCCGCGCCGAGCGCGCCGAGATCAGCCCCACGGCCTCCCTCCTGAACCGCCTCTGCCATGTGTACGGGCGGACCATGTCGCACCTGCTCAGTGAGGTGGAGGGGGAACCCGCGCCGCTGGTCCGCGCCGCCGACCAGGCGATCTGGACGGACAAGGCCTCCGGTTTCGTCCGGCGATCGGTGTCGCCGCCGCATCCGGGACTCCGCGGTGAACTGGTCGAAGGACGGCTCGCGGCGGGCGCGGACATCGCGTACGACAGGCCTCCCGTGCCCGGCCTGGAGCAGCACATCTGGGTCCTCGAGGGAACACTCGACGTGACCGCGCAGGACGACGGACACCGCCTCGGTGCCGGCGACTGCCTCCGGCTGCGGGTGTGGGGCCCGACGCGCTTTCGCTGCCCCGGCCCCGCGGACGTGCGGTACGTGCTGGCGGTGGTGCTGCCGTGACCGCCGTCGCCCGCCTCGCCGCGGCCGAACTCCACTCAGCCGTCGACGAGTTGGCGGACCTGCTCACCGACACCGTGGAGGGCGGCGCGTCGATCGGATTCCTCGCCCCGCTCGACCGCGCGGCGGCCGTCGCCTGGTGGCGGGAGCGCGCGGCCGCGGTCTCGGCGGGGCACCTCGCGGTCTGGGTGGCCGGCGGCGCCGGCCGGCTGCTCGGCACCGTCGCCCTCGCGTTCCCGGACAAGCCCAACAGCCGCCACCGCGCCGAGCTCGTCAAGCTGATGGTGCACCGGGACGGCCGTGGACAGGGCCTCGGCCGGACGCTCCTCGCGACCGCGGAGACGGAGGCGGCCGCAGCCGGAGTCACCCTCCTCCACCTGGACACCGAGACCGGCAGCCCCGCCGAGTCCCTCTACCTCTCGGCGGGCTGGACCCGGCTCGGGGCGATCCCCGACTACGCGGCGACGCCCTCGGGTGAACTGCGTCCGACGACGATCTTCTACAAGCGGCTGGGAGCACCCGCAGACGACGCGTGACGGGTCCTTGCCCCCACGGGCGGACGGACACGCGTGGGGTCGCGGCGGGGAGACACGGCCGATTCGGGCCGCCGGGGACCGGAGTCCGCCTCGCCACGTCGAGACCGCCGCTGACGTCGTGCTTCGGCGCGTCGATGTCAGTGCCATTGGCTACCGTGCGTCTCATGCCGGATGCCGAAGACGTACGCCGTATCGCCCTCTCCCTGCCGGACACGACGGAGAAGATCGCCTGGAGCATGCCCACCTTCCGGGTCGCGGGAAAGATGTTCGCCACGCTGCCCGAGGCGGAGACCTCCATCGCCGTTCGCTGCCCGAAGGAGGAGCGCGACGAACTCGTCCTGGCCGAGCCGGAGAAGTTCTGGATCGCCGACCACGAAGCCGGCTTCGCCTGGGTCCGGGCCCGGCTCTCCGCCCTGGAGGACGACGACGAACTCCGCGACATCCTCGCCGACTCCTGGCGCCAGGCGGCCCCGCCCCGACTGATCGACGCCTACCCCGAATGGGGGCTCCCGTCCGCCGAGTGAAACGGCCTCGGCGCTGTCGGTGGCCCGTGGCATGATCCGGAAACAGGAGTGGGGAGCGGCACGGGGCTTCGCGGGAGAGCCGTGGGGCGGGGCCAGGGGGAGGGGTGCGAGCGGGATGACCAGGACGTCATCGGGCGACGAGCCGCTGTGCGAAGAGCGGTCGGACCGCGCGGCAGGGAACGGATCGGCGGAGTACGGCTCGACCGACGACGGTTCCCCGGACCACGGTTCGGCAGGGCGCGGTTCGACCGGTGTCGGCCTGGCCCGGCGCGCATCGGCGGACGGTGGCGCGGCGGGGCGCGGCTCCGCGGACCGCGGTTCGGTGGGTGTCGGAGTGGCCGGGGGCGCCTCGGGCGACGGCGGCGCGGTGGGGTAC
>NZ_JBSFYW010000021.1:76262-136877 GCF_053599975.1 Streptomyces sp. NPDC005141
GTACCGGCTCTGCGGACCGCGGTTCGGTGGGGTGCGGTTCGGTGGGTGTCGGAGTGGCCGGGGGCGCCTCGGGCGACGGTGGCGCGGTGGGGTACGGCTCTGCGGACCGCGGTTCGGTGGGGTGCGGTTCGGTGGGTGTCGGAGTGGCCGGGGGCGCCTCGGGCGACGGTGGCGCGGTGGGGTACGGCTCCGCGGACCGCGGTTCGGTGGGGTGCGGTTCGACCGGTGTCGGCGTGGCCCGGCGCGCATCGGCTGAACCGTGGAGTGAGGCATCCTCGGTGCCGGGCTCGGGCCCCGTCCGGCCTGACATCGTTGCCGACCTGCCGCCGCGGCCCGTCTGGTCGCGCGATTTCGCCCTGTTCTTCGTGGCGCGCGCCATGGCCCGGCTCGGCGACACCATGCTGCCGGTGGCCCTCGCCGCGGGACTGCTGCAGTACGGGTACGGGGTGGGCGCCGTCGGCATCGCCATGGCCGCGTCGGCCGCCCCCTTCGCCGGACTGGTGATCTTCGGCGGAGTGATCGCCGACCGGTTCAGCACCCGCAAGCTGATGATCGGCGCCGACCTCGTGCGGCTGGTGGCCCAGGCGCTCGCCGCCGCCCTGTTCTTCGCCGACCACGTGGTCCTCTGGCAGATCTGCGTGATCGGCGCGGCCAACGGCGTGGCGGGCGCGGTCTTCCAGCCCGGCGTCGCCAGCACCGTGCCGCGCCTGGCCGCCGACGTGCAGGGGGCCAACGGCGCCATCCGGATCGCCGAGTCCTCCGCCCAGCTCGCCGGCCCCGCCCTGGCGGGTCTGCTGGTCGCGTTCGCCTCCGCCGGCGGGGTCTTCGTGGCCCACGCCGGCACCTTCGCGCTCAGCGCCCTGTGCCTGCTGCTGCTCCGGCTGCCCCCGGCCCCTCCCGGAAGCCGGGCGCACAGCGGCAGCTTCAAGGCCGATCTCGTCGAAGGATGGCGGGAGTTCAGATCCCGCACCTGGCTGTGGGCCGTCATCGTCATCTGGTGCGTCTACATGATCTCCGTCTGGGGCCCGACCGTCCCGCTGGTGGCGACCGAGGTGGTGCGGGAGCACGGCCCGCGCGCCTACGGCCTGATCAACTCCGCTCTCGGCGCCGGCACCGTCATCGGCGGGCTCGTCGCGCTGCGACTGCGTCCGCGCCGCATGCTGCGCGCCGGTTCCTTCGCCCTCTTCGCCTTCGCGTGCTTCCCCGCGTCCGTCGGAGCGGGGCTGGGCGTGGCCGCCATGTCGGCGGGAGCGGTGATCGCCGGAGCGGGCACGTCGCTGTGGGGCGTGATGTGGGCGACCAGCGTGCAGACGCAGGTCGCGCCCGACGTCCTCAACCGCATCCACGCCTACGACGTAGCCGGGTCCCTGGCGATGATGCCCGTCGGTCAGGCACTCGCGGGACCCGCCGCCGCGGCCCTCGGCGCCGACAACGTCCTTCTCATAGCCGGTGTCATGACCCTCGTCGTGTCCACGGCCCTGCTGTCGGTGCCCGCGGTCCGCAATCTGGTGCGCGCCGACGGCCCAGTGGCCCTGGGGCAGCGGGAACCGGTCACCCCGGTCCGGACGGGTCGGGGCAGGTCGGGCTAGGCACGGCCGTGCTTCGCCGAGATCGCCGTACGGGGATCACGTGACCTCGATCGGCCTCCGGGCGGCACCGGACGCGTGCCGCCCGTCCGCTTCCGCGCGGCGCAGACCGCCCGGTCGGCGGAAAACGGGTGCGCGACCACCGTCACGAGTGCGGTATTGTTTCCGTGCACGTCCAGCCAGGGGAAACCCCAGGTCAGACGGGCACCGGGACGTGGCGCAGCTTGGTAGCGCACTTGACTGGGGGTCAAGGGGTCGCAGGTTCAAATCCTGTCGTCCCGACTTTTTGAGTCGTGGTTCAGAGGCCGTTTTCTCAGCGATGAGGAAGCGGCCTCTGTCGTACCCGGCCACCGTCGTCCGGCCCTCTCCGACCGAGCTCGCACAGGGTGTCCGGGACGGCCCGATGGCCGAGAAAAACGCTTGGACCGCGGGGACACCGTCACGGGACACTGCAAGTCCTGGCCTGCCCATATGCGGACATCGCCGTCTTCGTGAACGGCCGCGTGGCGGGCTGCCGTACGACGACACAGGGTTGGGATGGCATCGCCTGAATCGCGCAAGGCTCTACCGGGCAGGGGCTCCGTGCTCCTCGCACTCCGTTACTACGGAAGGGAGTTGGGACGGCTCCGGCGGCTGACGGTGCCCGCCATGCTGATGCCGGCGCTGGGCAACATCGGCATCGGCTACATCGCGCCGCTCATCGTCGCGAAGCTCGTCGGCCGCATCGCGGGCGACGGCAGCGGTATCTCCATCGGCGCGGCGCTGCCCTACGTCCTCGGCTTCGGCGGCGTGCTGCTGCTGGCGGAGGCGTTCTGGCGCCTCGGTCTGCACTGCCTGAACCGTCTGGACGCCCTGGGCATCGAGCAGTTGTACGTGATCGGCATGGACGAACTGTTCGCCAAGGACGCCTCGTTCTTCCATGACAACTTCGCCGGATCGCTGACCAAGCGGGTGCTGAGTTTCGCCTCCCGCTTCGAGGAATTCGTCGACACGATGACGTTCCAGGTCGTCGGCAGCCTGGTGCCGCTGGTGTTCGGATCGGTGGTGCTGTGGCGCTACGAACCGCTGCTCGTCGTCGGGCTCCTGGTGATGATCGCCGTGACGGGACTGTGCGTGGTGCCCCTCATCCGCCGTCGCCAGGCACTCGTCGAGCAGCGCGAGGAGGCGATCGCCCGGGTCTCGGGCCACGTCGCCGACAGCCTGATGAACATGGACACGGTCCGGGCCTTCGCCGCCGAGGAACGCGAGGCGGCCGAACACCGGTCCCGCGTCGCGGTCTCGCGGAGGCTCACCCTGCGGTCGTGGGACTACGGCAATCTGCGCATCGACACCCTGGTCGCGCCGATGTCCGTGCTCACCAACGCGCTCGGCCTGCTGCTCGCGGTCGCCCTCGGCGGGGGCGGGCACGGCGTGGAGGCGGTCGTGGTCGCCTTCACCTACTACGCCAACGCGACGCGGATCATGTTCGAGTTCAACCAGATCTACCGCCGTCTGGAGAGCTCGATGACGGAGGCCGCCCAGTTCACCGAACTGCTGCTGACCCCGCCGACCGTGCTCGACCCGGTCGCTCCGGAGCCCCTGCTGTCCCGCGCCGCCGACGTCCGCTTCGAGCGGGTGACCTTCACGCACGGGGGCGCGAAGCCGCTCTTCACGGGGCTCGAACTGGCCGTACCCAGCGGGGCGAAGATCGGTCTGGTCGGACGGTCCGGCGGGGGCAAGACCACGCTCACCCGGCTGCTCCTGCGGATGACGGACATCGACGACGGGCGCATCCTCATCGGCGGCCAGGACATCAGCAAGCTGCGCCAGGCCGACCTGCGCAGCCTGATCGCCTACGTGCCCCAGGACCCGGCGATGTTCCACCGCACGCTGCGGGACAACATCGCCTTCGCCCGGCCGGACGCCGGCGACGCCGAGATCCGCCGCGCGGCCGAGGCGGCGCACGTCACGGAGTTCGCCGACGCGCTGCCCGACGGATTCGACACCATGGTCGGAGAGCGCGGCATCAAGCTGTCCGGCGGCCAGCGCCAGCGGGTCGCCCTGGCCCGCGCGATCCTGCGCGACGCGCCGATCCTGCTGCTCGACGAGGCGACCAGCGCCCTGGACTCGGAGAGCGAGATCCTCGTCCAGGAGGCGCTGTGGCGGCTCATGGAGAAGCGCACGGCGCTCGTGGTGGCGCACCGGCTGAGCACGGTCGCCACCATGGACCGGCTCGTCGTCCTCGACCGAGGGCGGATCGTCGAACAGGGCACGCACCAAGAGCTGCTCGCGTCGGACGGCGCCTACGCCAAGCTGTGGCGGCACCAGTCGGGCGGCTTCATCGACGACAGCCCCGCACCGGCCGACCGGCACTCGACGCGGGCTCCGGGGCCGGGCACGGTGACCTCGGGGCCCGGGCCGGCCCGGTGACCTCGCCGGGAGAGCCCGACGGTCAGGCCGGGTCGTCGTGGAGCAGCGGCACCGTCCACTCCAGGACGGTGCCGCTCGGCTCGTTGGACGCCAGGGCGCACGTGCCGCCGAGGTTCTCGGCGCGGGTGCGGAGATTGCCGAGACCACTGCGGCGGGTGACGCCGGGGGCGATGCCCCGGCCGTTGTCCGCCACCCGCAGCCGCAGCGTGGTTGTGGTGGCCTCGGCCGTGACCTCCACGGCGGTGGCGTGGGAGTGCCGGGCGGCGTTCGACAGGGCCTCCCGCACCACCGCGAGCAGGTGTTCGCGCTGCTCGTCGGACACGTCGGTGTCCAGCAGGCCGCTCATGCGCAGGGCGGGGGCGAAGCCGAGCGTCTCGGCCGCACGGCCCACCTCGGTGACGAGCCGGGCGCGCAAGCCGGTGGCGCTCGACCGGTCGCTCTCGCGCAGGGCGTAGATCGTGGAGCGTACGACCTTGATCGTGTCGTCGAGATCGTCCACGACCCGCTGGACGCGTGCGGCCACGTCGGGCCGGTCGGTGAGCCGGTTGAGCACCGACTGCAGGCTGAGCCCGCCGGCGAAGAGCCGCTGGATGGCCAGGTCGTGCAGGTCGCGCGCGATGCGGTCGCGGTCGTTGAGGACGAGCAACTGCTCCGCGTCGCGCCGGTGTTCGGCGATCTCCAGGGCGAGCGCGGCGTGACCGGCGAACCCGGCGATCATGTCGATGGTGGCGTCCGGGAACGCGGTGCCGCCCTGACGGTTCGCGACCTGGAGAACGCCGCGCACCCGCTCCTGGGTGCCCAGCGGAATCACGAACGCCGGGCCGAGGTCGAGGACCGACGCGCTGCCCGTCCCGGTGCGCGGGTCCTGGCTGAGCGACGTACTGACGATTCTCTCGCCGGAGGCGAACACCTTGGCCGCCAGACTCGTTCCGTCCGGCAGGGCCAGCCCCCGCACCTGGTCGGCGTCGCGTCCCTCGGCGGACTCGATGACCAGGTCCGTGGTGCCGGTGACCGGCAGCGCCAGGGTCACCAGATCCGCGTCGGACAGTGCCCGGACCGTCGCGGTGAACGCATGCAGGACCTGGGCCGGATCGACGCCGGACAGCAGGGTGCGGGTCAGTTCGCTGCTCGCGGCCAGCCAGCGCTCGCGGCGCCGGGCGTCGTCGTACAGCCGGGCGTTGTCGATGGCCACACCGGCCGCCGCGCCCAGCGTGCGCAGTACCGCCTCGTCCTCGGCGTCGAACGCGGCCCCGCCGTGCTTCTCCGTGAGGTACAGATTGCCGAAGATCTTGTCGCGGACCTGTACGGGGGTGCCGAGAAACGTGGTCATCGGCGGGTGCCCGGGAGGGAAGCCGACGGAGTCGGGGTGGTCGCTCAGGACGGGGAGCCGCAGTGCGTGCGGCTCCCGGATGAGCAGGCCGAGGATGCCCTCTCCCCGGGGGTAGTACCCGATGCGGGCGATGGTCTCCTCGTCGATCCCCACCGTGATGAACTGCTTGATGCCGCCCTCGTCGCCGAGGACACCGAGCGCCCCGTAGCGGCAGTCGACGAGCTGCACCGCGGACTCCACTATCTGCCGCAGGACCACGTCCAGGTCGAGGTCGCTGCCGATCGCGAGGACCGCTTCGAGAAGGGTGTGCACCCGGTTCTGGGTGCCGCGCACCCGCTGCACCTGCTCCTGCAGGTCCTCCAGCAGGGCGTCGAGACGGAATTGCGGTACCGACGGCTCCTCCGGAAGGTGCGCGCCCCGGTCCATACGTGTTCCCCTCACTGCCGCCCGTCGGAGTCATGATGCCCGACCGGCCTCACCCGCGGTCGAGCACCGGTGCGGAACACGACGTAGCCCCGGCCCGAGCCCGAGCCCCGGAATCTCTAGCGCTTGAGGCCGACCCCGCCGTACAGGGAAACCGGCTCGTCGCCGATCGGGGTCTCGCCCTCCGCGAGTTCGGGGCGCCAGTCCTTCACGGAGACGACGCCCGGCTCGACCAGGTCAAGTCCCCTGAAGAAGAGGCTCACTTCGGCGTGCGAACGGCCCACCAGGGTGACTCCGCCGCGCGCGTAGTGCTCGATGCCCCGCCGCACGTTCTCCGGCTCGAAATCGGCGGTCATCGCGGACAGCGCGAGGCAACTGCCCGGCGCCAGTGCGTCGACCAGGGTCTCCACCAGCTCGTACGCGCCACTGTCGTCGGAGATGAAGTGCATCAGCGCGATCAGCGACAGGGCCACGGGGCGGTCGAGGTCGAGCACCCGCGCGGCCTCGTCGAGGATCTTCGCCGGCTCGTGCGCGTCCGCCTGGACGTACCGCGTCACGCCCTCCGGGGTACCGCGCAGCAGCGCCTCGGCGTGGGCGAGGACGATCGGGTCGTTGTCGACGTACACCACCCGTGCGGCAGGAGCGGTGGTCTGCGCGATCTGGTGGAGGTTGGGTTCGGTGGGAATGCCGGTGCCGATGTCGAGGAACTGGCGGATTCCCGCCGTGCGGACCAGATGGCGGGTGGCCCGCTGCATGAACCAGCGGTTGCTGCGCGCGGCCCGTCGGGCGCCGGGATCGAGCGCCGTGATCTGCTGTCCGAGCCGCTCGTCGACGGGGTAGTTGTCCTTGCCGCCCAGGTACCAGTCGTACACCCGTGCCGGATGTGGCTTGCTGGTGTCGATCCGGTCCGCGGTGGACTCCGTCCCCGTCATGCGGCAACTCCCTGCTTCGCTGGGCTTGTTCACCCCGTCAACCCGTGTCCGGCGGGGTGCGTGAGCAGTCTGCCAGCCGCGTGGGGTGCGGGGCCTAGGACAGTCGATCCTCGGCCACCCGGCGGTCGGCGCGCCCGTGGAGCGGTTCTCACCGGTCCGGCTTCAGCGGATCGTGACCCAGCGCCATGAGGCGGTGGCGCAGCCGTACGTCTCCGGCCCCGGGTCCGCCGTCCTCGTCCTCGCCGTCCTCCTCGGCGGAGACGATGTCCACCACCTCGTACATGATCCGGATGTCGTCGTCGGTGAGATCCGTACGGCGCTTCTGGAGGATCTCGAGCACATGGCGGCCGGTGGACGGGCCCGTCTCGGCGGGCGGCGGCTCGCTCCGCTCCCCGGCGTCGCCGACCCGCAGCCAGGCCGCGAGTTCCTGGGAGGTCATGTTCACCACGCGGTGGAACTCGTCCCACAGCGCGTCGAGCTCGACGGCGTCGGTCATGGCGTGCCCCTTCGGTGTTCCCGTGGGTCTGCTTCGAGACGAGGAGCGGCGCCGAGGGTCCCTCCGAGCCGCCCCGTCCTCACGTCTGCCCGGGGTGCCCCACTCCATGCGGGTGCGGGTGCGGGTGCGGGCGGGGTGGGCGTGGACGTGGGCCGGGTGAGGGGGAGGGTGCGGGTGTCCGGGGACGGATGGGTGGATACCGGCCGCCGGGGGATCTTCCCAAGGGCCCGGTGCGGCGGCTATAGTCCAAAACTAGCAGTGCTAATTAATTTCGGTGTTCCGTCAGGAGTCCTGTCGTGCGTCCCGTCCACTTCGCGGCCGCCCGCCGCACGCCCATCGGCAAGCTGCGCGGGGCCCTGTCCTCCGTGCGGCCCGACGACCTCGCCGCGAGCGTCATCCGCGGTCTCGTCGCCGAGGTGCCCACGCTCGACCCCGCCCGCGTCGACGACGTCTACTGGGGCGCCGCCAACCAGGCCGGTGAGGACAACCGCAATGTCGCCCGGATGGCCGCGCTGCTCGCCGGTCTGCCCGACACCGTGCCGGGCGCCACCGTCAACCGGCTCTGTGCCTCCGGCCTCGAGGCCGTCACGACGGCGGCCCGCGCCATCGCCTCCGGTGAGGCCGAGATCGTGCTCGCCGGCGGCTCCGAGTCGATGAGCCGGGCCCCCTTCGTCCTGCCCCGCCCGGACGAGGCGCTGCCGCACCGCATCGAGACCGTCGATACCCGGCTCGGCTGGCGGCTGGTCAACCCCGCGATGAAGGAACTGCACGGCGTCCTGTCGATGGGGGAGACCGCGGAGGAGGTCGCCGAGCGGTACGGCGTCTCGCGCGAGCGTCAGGACGCGTTCGCGCTGCGCAGCCACCAGCGTGCGGCCGACGCCCGCAAGAACGGGTACTTCGACGCCGAGCTGCTTCCCTTCGAGCGCCCCGACGGTGTGGTCGTCGACAGCGACGAATGTGTACGCGAGGACACCTCGCTCGACAAGCTGGCCCGCCTCAAGCCGGTGTTCCGCGCCGGCGGCACGGTCACCGCGGGCAACGCCTCTCCGATGAACGACGGCGCCGCCGGTGTGCTGCTGGTCAGCGAGGAGGCCCTGAACGAACTCGGGCTGGAATCGCTCGGACGGTATGTCGCCGGCGCCTCGGCCGGCGTCGATCCCGACGTCATGGGCATCGGCCCCGTGCCCGCGACCCAGAAGGCGCTCGGACGCGTCGGCTGGAGCATCGGCGACATCCAGGAGGCCGAGTTCAACGAGGCGTTCGCCGCCCAGGCCCTCGCCTGCGTGGACCGCCTCGGCATCGACCCGGACCTCGTCAACCCGACCGGCGGCGCCATCGCCCTCGGCCACCCGCTCGGCTGCTCGGGCGCCCGCATCCTCACCACCCTGCTGCACCGTATGCGCCGCACGGGCGCGGCGCGTGGCCTGGCCACGATGTGCGTCGGCGTCGGGCAGGGCAGCGCCGTCCTGGTCGAGCGGCACTGACGCCCCGGCCGCCCCGACCCGCCAGCGGCACTGACGTCACGTGCGCGGTCGTCGTGCGCGCCGGGGACGCCTCGGCGGAGGCGGCCGACATCACCGACTGGTCCAAGGAACACCTGGGCCGTCACAAGTACCCGCGCCGTGTGGAGTTCACCGACGCCATACCGCTCGGCCCGAGCTTGAAGGTCCTCAAGAGGGAGCTGCGCACGCGGTACACCGGGTGACCCGGGGGCCGGCCCGGTGCACGGTGCGACCCAGGGCCGGTCCGTACATGGCGTCACCCGGGGCCTGGCCCGTACATGGCGTCACCCGGGGGCCCCCTGGCGAGACCCTCCTTACCCGGGCGAGTTGCGTGGGCATAGCATCGGCCCCCGCATGAACACGATGACGCTCTGGCACATATCCACCGGCGAGTTCGCCGCTCTCGCCGCCGCGGCTCTGCTCGTCGGCTTCTCCAAGACCGCCGTCAGCGGAGCCAACACGGTCAGTCTGGCGATCTTCGCCGCCGTACTGCCCGCCCGCGCCTCGACCGGTGTCCTGCTGCCCCTCCTGATCGTCGGCGACGTGCTCGCCGTCCTCACCTACCGGCGCCACGCCCACTGGCCCACGCTGTGGCGCCTGTTCCCGGCGGTCGCCGCCGGTGTCGTCCTCGGCACGGTGTTCCTGGTCTGGGCCGACGACGCGGTCGTACGGACCTCGATCGGCGCGATCCTGCTGCTGATGGCCGGAGTCACCCTGTGGCGTCGCCGGGCAGCCGTCCAGGACGAGGAACCCGACTCGGTCGTGACCCGCACCGGACGCGTCAAGGCCCGTTCCTACGGTGTACTCGGCGGCTTCACCACGATGGTCGCCAACGCGGGCGGCCCCGTGATGTCGATGTATCTCCTCTCCGCGGGCTTCCGGAAGCTCGGCTTCCTCGGCACCTCCGCCTTCTTCTTCCTCATCGTCAACGTCTCCAAATTGCCCTTCAGCGCGGGCCTCGGCCTGATCGACGGCCACTCGCTGCTCCTGGACGCGGCCCTGGCGGCCTTCGTCGTGCCGGGGGCGCTGATCGGGAAATGGGCGGTGAACCGCATCAACCAGCTGCTCTTCGAGCGACTGGTGATCGCGGCGACGGTGGTGGGCGGAGTGCAGCTGCTGCTGCCCTGAGTCCGGGCCTCCGGGACGCCCCCGGTGCTACCGGGGAGCGGCGGAGGCCAGCAGGCGCGGGAGGTCCGCGAAGGAGTCCAGGACGTGATCGGGCGTGCCGTCGGCCGCCCGATGGCTCTCCGGCAGGTACTTCCCGGTCCTGACCAGGACGCCGGTGATGCCGGTGCGCTGCGCCGCGAGGACGTCCGACTCGATGTCGTCGCCGATCATCAGCGCCTCGCCGGGACCGACCCCGAGACGCGCCAGCGCCGTCTCGAAGAACGCGGGCGACGGCTTCCCGGTGATCTCCGCCTCGGTGCGTGCCGCCCGTTCGAGCCCCAGCAGGAACGCGCCGCCGTCGAGCTGGAGCCCCCGGTCGGTCCGCCAGTACAGATTGCGGTGCATGGCGATCAGCCGGGCACCCCGCTGGAGATGGCCGAAGGCCCGGTTCACCGCCGCGTACCCGAACTCGGGACCGGCGCCCCCCACCACGACGACATCCGGGACGCTGGTGCTGGTGCTGGTGCTGGCGTCAGCGCCCTGTCCGGTGGCCCGGCCGGACGTGTGCCCCTCCCCGTCGTCCGCGTTCTCCTCGACGAGGTGCACGCCTTCGAGATCCTCACGGATGTCGCCGCTGTTCAGCAGAGCGCACCGGGCGCCCGGATGGTGCTCGGCGAGATACGCGGCGGTGACGGCGGGCGCGGTGAGGATGTCGGCGGCGTCCACCGGGAAGCCCGCTCCGGCCAGCGTGGCGGCGATGGAAGCGCGGGTGCGGGACGTCGTGTTGGTGACCAGAGCGATACCGAGGCCCGCGTCGCGGATCCGCCCCAACGCCTCGACCGCGCCGGGAATCGGCTCCCACGAGACGGTGAGAACACCGTCGATGTCGATCAGGACCGCACGCACCGCATCCATGCCAGGACGATACCGACCCACGGCGACCGGGGCATGCGCACAGCCGTTCCCGTACCCCGTACGCTCGCTCCATGTCCCCGCACGTCCTCCTCCTCGGCGGCACCACCGAGGCCCGCGAACTCGCCGCCGAGCTGGCGACGCGCCCCGGCGTGCGGGTGACGACCTCGCTGGCGGGCCGGGTGTCCCGGCCGGGAGCGCTCGAAGGGGACGTACGGATCGGCGGGTTCGGCGGGACGGACGGACTCGTGCGCTGGCTGCGCGAGCACCGGGTCGACGCCGTGGTCGACGCGACGCACCCCTTCGCGTCCGGCATCACCGCGAACGCGGCACGGGCCGCGGCGGCCACCGGGATTCCCGCCGTGGTGCTGCGCCGCCCCGGCTGGAGCCCCGGCCCCGGCGATCGCTGGCACCCGGTGGACTCCCTCGCCGAAGCCGCCGCGCTGCTGCCCGGGCTGGGCCGCCGTGTCTTTCTCACCACGGGCCGCCTCGGTCTCGCGGCCTTCGCGGATCTCGTCGGCCTGCACTTTCTCGTACGTTCGGTGGAGGCCCCCGAGCCGCCGTTGCCCGCGGACACCGAAGTGCTGCTCGCGCGCGGTCCCTTCACTCCGGACGACGAGACGCGCCTTCTCCGAGGGCATCGCATCGACGTCCTGGTGACCAAGGACAGCGGTGGAGCCGCGACGGCGGCGAAACTGACGGCTGCCCGCGACCTCGGCCTCCCCGTGGTCGTCGTACGCCGACCGCCCCTCCCGAAGGACGTGAGCGCGGTACCGGACGTCGCGTCGGCGCTGGCCCTGCTCGACCTCGGCCATGGATGACGGGCCTCCGGGCCCGGCGCACGGCCGCCTGACACAGTTCGGGTATCTCGTCCCGGCTCTCGGTCGCGATGGCGCTTGGCGTACCGCTGTTCGCGGTGGGTCGGGCTCCGGCCGGTCAACTCGTCGTGGCTGAGGCCGGTTCCGGGGTCCGGCTGGGCAGACCCTGGCTCAGGTCCTCGACGAGAAGACGCTTGGCGATGGTGTCGACGGCGGCGCGCAGTTCCTCGCCGGACGGGCGGCCGAGATCCAGCTCCACGCGCCCGGCGAGCCATTGGCCCCAGGCCTCGCTGATCACCCGTGCCTCGCGCTCGCCCGCCTCGGTGTGCGAGAACAACGAGCCGTGACGGCTCAGATAGCCCTCCTCGACCATGCGGTTGAACACGGGGACGAGTACCTCGGGCGGCAGATGGCGCCGGGCTGCGATCAGCGCGAGGTTGGCGTGGCCGACCATGCGGCCGAACAGCTCCACCTGCATCACGGCCCAGGCGCCCGCCACATCCAGCCGCGTGTCGGATTCGGTGATGATCCGGCGCGCGGTGTCCAGCTCGGTGGTACCGATGATCTTCCCGACCGAGGCCTCCAGCAGCCGCTGGGAGTCCGCGGTGGACGGCGATGCGAAGCCCTCGCCCATGTCCGTCGACCCCATCCGCGCGCTGTCGCGCAGCTCCACCTGCTTGAGGAAGAGCGCCACGACGAAGCCGAGGACCGCGACCGGAACCGTCCACAGGAACACCGTGTGGATGGTGTCGGCGTACGCGTCGATGATGGGCCGGGCCGCTTCCGGTGGCAGTCTGTGCAGCCCTTCCGGACTCTGCGCCGCCTTGGCGATGACGGCCGGCCGGGCCGCTCCGGTCTCCGTGGCGGCTCTGACTCCCTCGGCCAGGTTCGGCTTCAGCGCGTTGGTGTAGATCGTGCCGAAGACCGCCGTACCGAACGAACTGCCCAGCGTACGGAAGAAGGTGACACCGGACGTCGCCGTGCCGAGGTCGGTGTACTCGACCGTGTTCTGCACGACGATCGTCAGCACCTGCATGCACAGCCCGATCCCGGTGCCGAGCACGAACATGTACAAGGACTCCAGCCAAGCCCCGGAGTCCGGCCCCATCCGTGACATCAGGTACAGCCCGACCGCCGTCACCAGGGAGCCGACGATGGGGAAGATCCGGTACTGCCCGGTCTTGCTGACCACGTTGCCGCTGAAGATCGACGCGATGAGCAGCCCCGTCACCAGCGGCAGGGTGCGCACACCGGAGATCGTGGCCGAATCCCCGTCGACGTACTGCAGATACGTCGGCAGATACGTCATCGCGCCGAGCAGGGCGAAGCCCACGATGAAGCTGAGGATCGAGCACACCGTGAAGACCGGGTTGGTGAACAGCCGCATCGGCAGCATCGGTTCGGCCGCGCGCGTCTCCACCCAGCAGAACAGGCCGAGCGCGATCACACCGCCCACGAAAAGGCCGATGATGGTCGGCGATGCCCAGGCGTACTCGTTGCCGCCCCAACTCGTCCCGAGGACCAGGGCGCTGGCGCCGACCGCGACGAGCGCGATGCCCAGGTAGTCGATGACCGGCCGGGTCACCGACTTCACAGCGGGGATGGTGCGGGCCGCGGCGATCACCACGACGATCGCGATGGCACGTTGATGTAGAACGCCCACCGCCAGGTGAGATGGTCCGTGAACAGTCCGCCGAGCAGCGGCCCGATGACCGTGGCCACCCCGAACACGGCGCCGATCGCGCCCTGGTACTTGCCCCGCTCGCGCAGCGGGATGACATCCGCGATGAGCGCCGTGGCGGTCACCATCAGACCGCCCGCGCCGATGCCCTGCATCGCTCGCCAGGTGATCAGCAGCGACATGTTCGTGGCGAGACCGCAGAGGAACGAACCCGTGATGAAGATGATCGCCGACACCTGGAAGACCACCTTGCGGCCGAACAGGTCGCCGAACTTGCCGACCAGTACCGTGGACACGGTTTCGGCCAGCAGATACGCGGTCACCACCCACGACATGTGCTCCGCGCCACCCAGATCCGACACGATCGTCGGCAGCGCGGTGCCCACGATCGTCTGGTCGAGCGCCGCGAGCAGGATGCCCAGCACGATCGTCGCGAAGACGATATTGCGGCGCCGTTTGTCCAGCACCAGGGCTCCGGGCGCCCCGGCCGCGGGTGGCGCCGTATCCTCCGTGATCGTCACAATCGCCACCCTCACACCGGTGGGCTCCCCGTGCATGCGGGGCGACCCGCCCGGTGTACCGGCCGAAAGTCTCCTGGCCCCGGACCCGGTCCGGGGCGTCACAGCCGGCGGACTACGCCCGCGGATTCCGGCGCAGCAGGTAGGTGTCCATGATCCAGCCCTTGCGCTCCCGGGCCTCGGCGCGCAACCGCTCGATACGGGGGGCCGCCTCGGCCAGCGGACCGGAGGCGAGGATCTCGTCGGGTGTGCCGATGTAGGCGCCCCAGTAGATGTCGATGTCCTCGTCCGCGTACTGCCGGAACGTCTGGTGGGCGTCGAGCATCACGACCACGTCGTCCACCCCGTCGGGGAAGCCCTCCGCGAGGCGCCGCCCGGTGGTGATCTGCACGGGCCGGGCGACCCGGTTGAGCCCCGTGCGGTGCCGGGCGACGAGCGCCGAGACGCTGCTGATGCCGGGCACCACGTCGTACGAGAACTCCACCGTGCCCCGGTCCAGGATCTCCTCCAGGATGCCGAGCGTGCTGTCGTACAGAGCGGGATCGCCCCAGACAAGGAACGCGCCGCTCTCGTCCTCGCCCAGCTCCTCGGCGATGAGCCGCTCGTAGATGGCGGCCCGGGCGCTGCGCCAGTCCCCGACGGCCGGCGAGTAGGCCGAGCCCCCTGCCGTCCGGTCCCGGTCCGGGTCGCGGGCCTCGACCAGGCGGTACGCCCCCTCGGGTACGTGCGCGTCGAGGATGTCACGGCGCAGCTGGACGAGGTCCGATTTCACCTCGCCCTTGTCCAGGATGAAGAACACGTCCGTGCTCCTGAGCGCCTTGACCGCCTGCAGCGTGAGCTGATCGGGGTCGCCCGCACCAATGCCGATGACATGAATCTTTCGCACACCCAGAGTCTGCCGCACGCCACTGACAGTGGACGCACCGCACCCGGCGGAGCCCGTTCGCGAGCGGGCGGCGCTCGGCCGGGGCGCCGACGGGCCGCGTGGTCGGGCGTCGACGTCGTACCTGATCCGGTGGGGCGGCGTGCCTGGTCGGGCACCGGCCTCGTACCTGGTCGGGCGCCGGGGTCATGCGCTTCTCAGGCGTCCCGTCCGCGCAGCCGTGGTGACGACCCCGCCGCGTCGACCGGCCCGCCGTCGCCCTCCACGACGGCCGCCAACTCCCGTGCCCAGAGAACGAGTTCCGCGAGGTCCAGGTCGTACGGACGCGGCCGACCCGCCCCCGACGTCCACTCCTCGACCGCCCCGGCGCCGCGTCGCAGCAGCCGTGCGCCGCCCGTCGTGTTTCCCCGGGCCGCGTGGGTGAGCCCCACGGCGAGCTGGGCCAGCCCGCGCCAGAGCCCGCGCTCGTCCTGCGGACCGGACTTCCAGGCGTCCTCGAAGACCTCGTGCGCGTGGAACGGCCTGCCCGCGTCCAGCAGCGCCTGTGCCTCGGCGACCGTCGCCTCGGGACCGCGCACGACACCCTCCGGCTGGCGCTCCACGCCGTCCGCGCCGTACGGCAGGGGGCGCCCCAGTCCGTCGCGGGGCCGGGCGTTCCGTGCCCGCCCCTCGGTGTCCCGGTCACGTCCGTCGTACTGCCGCGTCTCAGATGTCCCGCTCATACGCCGATTGTCCCGCGCCCCGTCCCCCTGCGGAGCAGCCCCCCGGCGTGGGGTAAAGTTCTGTTCGCACGATCACGCGGGTCACCGCGGGTGAACGCACCGGGACGTGGCGCAGCTTGGTAGCGCACTTGACTGGGGGTCAAGGGGTCGCAGGTTCAAATCCTGTCGTCCCGACTTGCATACACGCAGGTCGTAGGCCGTTTCCGCTGTCGCGGGAACGGCCTTCTCGCTGTTCCGGTCCGGTCCGGTCCGGTCCGGTCCGGTCAGGAAAGACGTCCGACATGCGCCAGCGCCTGCCTCAGCAGCACGCCCTGGCCGCCGGGCATGTCGTCCGCGACCACCGGTGAGGCGGCCTCTTCCGGGCTGAACCAGACCAGGTCGAGGGCGTCCTGCCGGGGGCGGCAGTCGCCGGTCACGGGGACGATGTAGGCGAGGGACACGGCGTGCTGGCGGGGGTCGTGGAACGGCGTGACCCCCAGCGTCGGGAAGTACTCGGCGACGGTGAAGGGCTGCAGGGAGGCCGGGATCCGGGGGAGTGCCACCGGGCCGAGGTCCTTCTCCAGGTGGCGCAGCAGGGCGTCGCGGACCCGCTCGTGGTGCAGTACCCGGCCGGAGACGAGGGTGCGGCTGACCGTCCCGTCCGGACCGATACGGAGCAGCAGCCCGATGTGGGTGACTTCGCCGTTGTCGTCGACGCGCACCGGTACGGCCTCGACATACAGGATCGGCAGGCGGGAGCGGGCCGATTCCAGTTCATCACGGGACAGCCAGCCGGGCGTGGTTTCGGTCAAGTCAGACATTGCTTGATCATACTTTCCGTGCGTCCGCTGCGGGCGTGATGCTCCAGGTCAACGATGCCCCACGGCAAGGGTCATTGCGTATCCCTCGGGGTCAGCCAGGCGGTGTCGGCCCAGAGAGCCGTCGACGGAATCCGGTCCCGGTAGCGCGCGTCGCGTGTGCGGACGCTGGCGTGAACCTGGGCATCCGCGGGCAGCTTCCGGCGCCGGTAGGTGAGCAGGGCCCAGATCCGGCCCATCCGGTGGATCCGGCCCATGGCGTCATCGGGGACCAGGGTCACCTCGCGGGCGTACGCCCCCTTCTTCAGGAGGACACCCGCGTCGAGGGCGCCGTCCACGATCCACTTGAGGGCGACTGTCGCAGTCCGGGGATCGTCGTCGAAGGTGCCGCCGACATCCGAGTGGACCCCGGCGAACCACACCTGCTCGACCAGTCCGGGCGCCGGGCGCTTGCCGTCGCCCGGTTTCACGAGGTACTCGCGATAGGGCCTGCGCTTCTCGTCGACGGACACGGCGTGGCGGATGTGCGCGACGTTCGGGACCTGCCGGGTATAGGGCCACCGCAGGTTCCAGCGCAGCACGCCGGCCGCCTTCACGGAGTCCCAGATCCCGAGATAGGCGACGGAGATGCCGACGCGGCCCTCGACCGCGTTGCTGAAGGCGCCCGCGAAATGGTGGAGTTGGTCCCAGTCCTGCCGGGTCCAGTCCTTGTTCCTGGCGTACACCGACACCGCGTACGGGACGAGGTTCTCCATTCCGGGACGCATCAGCCCGACCGCTTTGAGCATGCCCACGAGCGCACGGGCCGTGTACGCGCCCCGGCTGAATCCGAAGACGTGGATGTGGTCGCCCGGCTGGTAATGAGCCATCAGATACGTGTAGGCCTCGGCCAGGTTGGCCTTCATGCCGGAACCGAAGGCGAGGCCGAGGAGCTTCGACAGGCGGCGGCCCACGGGGGTCCACGCGCCGGCCGCGGAGAAGGTGCCGACGCCCGGGTCGTAGTAGGCGATCTGGCGGACGGGATCGGAGAGGTCCAGCATCTCGTAGAGCCGGACGACGTTGGTGTTCCCCTTCGCCTTCACCTGGTTGCCGGTGCCGTCGAGGCAGATGACGAGGTTCTTGGGCATGCCGGGCCTCACGTTCACCGATCGGTCGAGACCTCGATGGGCCAGGAGGGAAGGGCCGGGGGACGGGCCGAAATACGGGACAGGGATAGAGCGGGGCATATCAGGACATAAAGAGCGTCCAGAAATATAATAGAGGAAATGCTGCCGGCGGGCGGTTCTCGGCTCCGCGGCAGTCTCCGGCTCAGTCGGGTTCCGGAGGGGCCATGGCCGGTTCCGTGATCCACCTCGAAGAGGACACCGGTCTTCCACGCACCCACGCACTGGTGATCGGTGTCGGCAAGTATCCGCATCTCGCCGGTGGTGAGGCGCCGGTGGCGGACTCGGACGGAATGCGTCAGCTCAGCTCGCCCCCGCTCTCCGCACGCGCCCTCGCGCACTGGCTGCTGGCCGAGTACAACGACCCGGCGCGACAGCTCGGCAGCGTCGCCCTGTTGTTGAGCGAGGAACAACCGGCCCCCTTCACCGACCCCCGCACACGCACCGCGCACGACGTCGACGCCGCCACCATCGACAACATCCTCGCCGCGGTCACCGGGTGGTTCGACCGCGGCGACAGTCACGTCGACAACCGGCTCGTCTTCTACTTCTGCGGACACGGCGTCTCACAGGGCGACGACATGGCGCTCCTGGCCGCCGACATCTTCGCCGACCGGCACAACCCCCTCAACGGCGCACTGGACTTCGCGGCACTGATGAACGGACTCAAGCGGTGCAAGGCCGGCCAGCAGGTGTTCTTCGTCGACGCCTGCCGGTCCAACTCCGATGTGCTGATCGAGAGTTCGGGCACCCGGTTCGCCGGACGCTCGCCACTCGGTGCCGGGTCGCGACCGCTCGATCTCCCCAGACGGTTCCACATCCCGTACTACGCCACCCTCGCCGGGGACCGGTCGCACGCGCGCCCCGGACAGGTGAGCCTGTTCACCGAGGCGCTGCTCAGGAGTCTCGGCGGGGCGGCGAGCGACGACCCCGAGGGCGACTGGCGGGTCAACACCTCCCATCTCCTCGAAGCGATCGACCACTTCATGCACCAGCCGCAGTTCGCCGGAGCCGTCGCCGGCGTCCAGGTCCCCTCCGTCGGCGAACTGCCCGTGTTCGTCCTGCACGAGCTGCCCGGCCCGCCCGTCGTCCCGGTGTACGTGGGATGTGAGCGCGCCCATGAGAACGCGGAGGCCGAGTTCGTCTGCCGCGAGGGCGGCCGCGAGCGGCTGCGGCGCCCGGCCGGAGCCGTCGGAGAGGCGGACCCGGAGAGCGAGTGGGCCATCGAACTCCGCTTCGGCGAATACGACTTCGAGGCACGGCTCGGCGACCAGGACGTGCGGACCAAGTCCATCACCGTACGGCCGGTCTTCCGCCGGGTGCAGCTGGTGAAGCCATGAACGCCGTGTTGCGTGTCCGGGTCGTGCTCAGCCTCGACGAGAACGACGTCTCCGACGGGGCCAAGGTGGTCGGCAACATCTATCCGGCCGACGGCGCCGGAGTCGCCCACCGGGGCGTCCTCTTCCCCTGCGGTGCTTCGGCGCGGCCGGCGCGCTACGAAGTCGTACCGGGCCGCTACCTCGTGACCGCCACGCTGCCCTCCGGCGTCGTCCTCACCAAGGACGCCGAAGCCCGTGAGGGCATCGACACCTGTGTGACGCTGTGCACCGAGCGCTCGCCCTACGCGTCGCACTCCTGGCAGTACCTCATGGGCAACATCGAGTCGTACGGCGACTACCACGACGGCGAGGCGATTCCGGTGCCCCGCTCCCAGGGGTCGCGCTCCGGCGTCTGGGAGTGGGAGTCGGTCGTCGAACCCGGCCACGCGGCCTGGGTCGGCGACCCGAAGCCGTCGAGCCGGCAGTTCGCCACGATGCTCGGCGTGGCCGAGAAACCCTCCCGGCGACCGGTCGTGTTCGAGATCGCCCACTCCGCGCCCCACTCCGTGCCCAGCCTCGATCTGGGCGACGCGGCGGCGCGGCTCTACCGCTTCGGCCCGGACGGTCCGGTCGACGAGCGGGGCGAACCCACCATCAAAGGGGCCACCATCGGACCGCGGCAGTTCCTCGTCGTCTCGCTGGCCGGCAGCGAGTACGTCGTCACCCTGCCCGCGCCCTGGGGAACCGCCCAGATCGAGGTCCTCGTCAACGAGCGCCAGAGCCCGACCGGCAGCGCCGTCTCGGTGACCGTGCGCGACAGCCGTGTGGGACCCGCCCTCGGCTACATGGTGCGCGGAGCCTTCGACGCCGCCGCGACCCTCGTCCACGACGCGGAGGCCATGCTCTACGACGAGTTGACGAACCCGCTCGCGGCCATGGCCGGGGCCTACGTCCTGATCGGCAGCGAACTGACCGACCGGCCGCACCGCTGGGACCCGTGGCTGTCCCGGCTGCGCCACGAGTTCGACTGGATGAGCGACGGATCCCTGCTGTGGGCCATGCGCCATCTGCGCCGGGCGCACACCGAGACGGAACGCCAGGCGGCGCGGGACGCGCTCGTGGAGGCCTTCGACCGGGGGGTGCCCGTCTTCACCCTCGGCCTGAGCCGTCTCATCCACGGACTCTCCGAGTTCCCCGACGACCCGGAGTGCGCGGCGCGGCTCGATCAGGCCCGCCGTCTTTCCTGGCGCGTCGACACCCGTGAGCCGTTCGTCGTGGTGTCGCTGCACGGGAGATCGCAGTGAGGGCCCCGCCGGTGGGGGCGACAAGGACCCGTTCGCCTGGGAGGCCGAGATGATCAGATTCACGATGATGCCCGGTGAGGACGGCGACTGCCTGCTCCTGGAGTACGGCGACGACACCTTCGTACGCCGCATCCTGGTCGACGGCGGCCGCTCGGGAACCTATCCGCTCATCAAGCCCACGCTCGCCGGACTCGACGGACTGGTCGACCTCCTCGTGGTCACCCATGTCGACCAGGACCACATCCTCGGCGTGCTCGCCCTGCTGGACGACCCCGACCGGCCGGTGGAGTTCGGGGACGTGTGGTTCAACGGCTTCGACCACCTTCTCGACGCCGAGGGGTTCGGCGCGGTCGACGGGGAGAAGCTCACCAGCGCCCTGCTGGCCCAGAAGATCCCCTGGAACGACGCGTTCGGCGGGCGCGGCGTCGAGGTCGGACGGGAGCTCGCCTGGTTCGACGACGGTTCCACGATGACGGTGCTCTCACCCGATCGGGGGCAACTGGAGCGGCTGGCCCCCGTATGGAGCGCGGAATGCGCGAAGAACGGGCTGGTCCCGGGCCGGGACCCCGACGAACTCGCGCCGGTGGAGGGCTTCGAGCACTTCGGCGCCCCGAACGTCGAGCAGCTCGCCGCGGCACCTTTCAAGCCGGACACCTCGAAGACGAACCTCACCAGCATCGGCCTGCTCTTCGAGTTCGAGGACCGGCGCATCGTGCTCACCGGCGACGCGGACGACCGCCGGCTGGTCGCCTCGCTGCGGGCGCCGGCCGAGGCGGCGGGCGGACGGCTCCACCTGGACGTCCTCAAGGTCGCCCACCACGGCAGCGACCACAACCTCTCGAACGATCTGCTCAACCTGATCGACTGCGACCGCTATCTGATCTCCACCAGCGGCGCACGGCACGACCACCCCAACGAGATCGCCGTCGCCCGCATCCTGGAACACGGCGGCGACGGGAAGGACATCGTCTTCAACTACCGTGACCGGGCGGCGATGTGGGACGTCGCCGGGCTCAGGAACCGGTTCGCCTACACGGTGACGGCCCCGGAGCCCGACGCGGCGGACGGGTTCGTCAGCCTCGAACTGTGAGCCCTGGCACCCTCGTAGCCTGATACACGCCCGGCAGGACGACCGGCGGGACCACGGGAGCGGCATGGCCACGGAATGCAGCACGGACATCACCGAAGCGGTCGTCGACAGCTTCGCGGGCACGACCGACCCGAGACTGCGCGAGCTGCTCGGCGCGCTCACCCGCCACCTCCACGCCTTCGCCCGCGAGACGCGGCCGACGACGGGGGAGTGGGAGCGCGCCGTCGACTTCCTGACGGCGACCGGCCGGATGTGCACGGACACCCGGCAGGAGTTCATCCTCCTGTCGGACGTGCTCGGCGTCTCCATGCTGGTGGAGGCCCTGAACGGTCACCGTGACCCGGGCGCGACGGAGCCGACGGTCCTCGGCCCGTTCCACATGACGGCGTCGCCCGCGCGGGAACTCGGCGCGACCATCGACCTGGTGGGCACCGGCGAGCCGTGCGTCGTCAGCGGCCGGGTGCTGTCCCGGGACGGCACACCGCTGCCCGGCGCGGTCCTCGACGTGTGGCAGGCGGACGGCGAGGGCTTCTACGACGTCCAGCGGCCGGACGCCCAGCCGCCCGGCAACGGACGCGGGCTCTTCACGGCGGACGCCGAGGGCCGGTTCCGGTTCCGTACCTGTGTCCCGAGCCCGTACCCGATCCCCACCGACGGCCCGGTCGGCGCCCTGCTCCGGGCGACCGGCCGCCACCCCTACCGCCCCGCCCACATCCACTTCATCGCCTCGGCCGAGGGGCACGCCCCCGTCACCACGCACATCTTCGTGGCGGGCAGCCCGTATCTCGGCTCCGACGCCGTCTTCGCCGTCAGGAAGAGCCTCGTCCAGGACTTCGCCGAGACCGACGATCCGTCTCTGGCACGGGAGTTCGGCGTCACGAACCCCTTCCGGCACGCCCGCTTCGAACTCGTACTGGAGCCGGCATGACCACCCCACCGAGCGCTCCGCTCGACTTCTCCTACGAGACCCGGCCCGCCCGGATCGTCTTCCGGCCCGGCGCCTCGGTCACCGCGACACCGGGGGAGGCCGCGCGGCTCGGGCTGCACCGGGTCCTCGTGGTGTGCGGGAGCCGGGGCGCGGAGGCCGCGCGGTCGGTGGCGGACGCGCTCGGCGACAGCTGCGTCGGCCTGCACTCCGGCGCTCGTATGCACGTACCCGTGGAGGTCGCCGACCGGGCGGTCGAGGTGGCGCGCGCGGCGGGCGCCGACGGCTGCGTCGCCGTGGGCGGCGGCTCCGCGATCGGCCTCGGCAAAGCGATCGCGTTGCGCACCGGCCTGCCGCTGATCGCCGTGCCGTCCACCTACTCCGGCTCCGAGATGACGTCCGTGTGGGGTCTGACCGAGCGCGGGGTCAAGCGCACCGGCCGCGACTCCTCCGTACAGCCGCGCTGTGTCGTCTACGACCCCGAGCTCACCCTCGGCCTCCCGGTCCCGCTGTCGGTGACCAGCGGCGTCAACGCGCTGGCGCACGCTGTCGAATCGCTGTACGCCCCCGACGCCTCCCCGCTGGTCTCCCTGATGGCGGAGGAGGGCGTACGGGCGATGGCCGGCGCGCTGCCCGAGGTGGCCGCGGCTCCCGGCGATCCGGAGGCGCGCGGCCGGGCCCTCTACGGCGCCTGGCTCTGCGGCGCCTGCCTCGGGGCGACGACCATGGGCCTGCACCACAAGCTGTGCCATGTCCTCGGCGGCACCTTCGGCCTGCCGCACGCCGAGACGCACACCGTGGTGCTCCCGTACGTCCTCGCCTACAACGCGGCCGCAGCGCCGCGGGCGATCGCCGTCCTGTCCCGGGCCCTGGGCGCCGACGACGTCCCCCGTGCGCTGCGCGAGCTCGCGGGAGGCCTCGGAGCTCCCCGCACCCTGGCCGAACTCGGCTTGAAGGAAGCCGACTTGACTCCGGCGGCGACGCAGGCCGCCGCGGAGTCCTATCCCAACCCCCGCGAGGTCACAGCGAACGGCGTCCTGGGGTTGCTGACGGCGGCGTACGAGGGATGGGAGCCGCGGAGCGAGGTCTCCTAGTGCAGTACCGCAGCCGCGCAGCGGGAGGAGTTGGAGCCGTTGGCGAACTCCCGGACCGCCGCCTTCGGTTGGGTCCAACGGGCCCAGGCGATGCCGGCGGCCGCGAGAGGGCGCCCGAACGCGGTGATCGCCCGACGTCTGGGCCAGCACGTGAACACCGTGCGCCACCGGCGCAATCGGTTCGACGCCGAGGGCCTGGCCGCGCCGAGTGACCGGCCGCGGCCACTAGGGCGTCCCCGGTTCACCCCGGAGGACCGGTTGAAGGTGATCGCGGCGGCGACCGCGGTCCCGCCGGGCACGGATACCGCCTGGTTCCACACGAATTCGTCACGGCCTACGACGAGCACAACGCCAAGCCCGTACCGATGGACCTACGACGGCACCCCACTCAAAGCCGCGTGACCCCCGCAGGATCAGCGCGGCGCTGCACCGAGGGCGGCGGGGGCCGGTCCCGTCGCAGCCACGAGACGGCCGCCCGGGCTCGTCGGTCGGCCCGAAGTGGTCTTCGCTGACGGAGCATCATGTGCCTTGCGGTACAGGTCAGTTGAACGGTTGACGACTCTTCGGGCCGGTCCGGGTGGGCGTGGCGCACATCACCCCGGCGGGCGTCGAAACGTGACGCGGGACTTCACGGGTTCATGACACGCTCACCTCTGGTTACCCATCGGTAATCCAAGCCATCCCCCACCCCCCTCAGGACTGAACTTGCGTATCCGCAAGCGGCCCTCGCGGGCCGTCGTGCCCGCGCTCGCCGCATCCGCCCTCTTCCTCGCCGCCGGCTGCTCCGCGAGTCCCGCGGAGCCGTCCTCCCGGGCCGACCGTGCCCGGCCCGCCGCGGCCTCCGCCTCCGCCACCACGGACGCCGGGCAACCGCTCGCCGTCGCCGCCGCCCCCGAGGCCACCTCGACCGCCGTGGCCCGTCCGGGCTCGTCGGACGGCCGGGCCCACCGGGCCGCGCTCAAGGTCGCGTCGTACGACAGCAAGACCCGACGTGCCGTCATATCGCCCATCGACAAGGGTGGTTCGGGTGGGAGGGTGACGCAGTCGCCGTCCCCGTCCGCCGGGGGCACGGCGAAGCCGCGCGGCACCGCCGTGGGAGACGTCATCGCCAGCGCTCCCGCGCCCGGCGCCCCCGACGGCCTCCTCGCCAAGGTGACCTCGGTGATCGGCGAGCGCGGCGAAGGCACCGAGGTGCAGACCGCGCCGACGACCCTGGACGCGCTGCTCGGCGACGACGACGCCAAGGGCTCCGTCCCCGTGGACCCGGCGTCCTTCGACATCGAGAAACTGCTGCCGGACGTGAAGGTCTCCTGGGCGAAGGCCGGAGACGTCCACGTCGGCCCCGAGGGCGCGAAGGTCCCGCTCGGCAGCCTGCGGATCGATGTCGGCGCGAAGGTGGCCACGGCCGCCGGGGCACCGGCGTCGGCATCCGCGTCCGTGTCCGGGTACGTACAGGTCGCGCCCGACGTCGACTTCTCCTACGGCGGTGACGCGGCCGGCTCGGGGCCCGGTGCCGCGTACCTGGGCGTCTCCGGCGACTGGGACGCGCAGTGGACGGTGAAGGGGCGCGCCGCCGCCTCCGCGCAGCCCCAGCGGGTGGCGTTCGCGAAACTGCACGCCGACCCCGTGCTCCAGGTCGGCCCGATTCCCGTCGTGGTGAACCTCGATCTGACCTGCTACTTCCAGATCGCCGCCGACGGAACCGTCAGCGTCGACGTCGAACAGCGTCTGAAGGGCGACTTCAAGGCCGGTGGCACGTTCGGCGCCGCCCAAGGGTGGACGCCGGTCGACGAGTCGCACATGACGAGCAGTCCGGTGCACACCTCCGTCAGCGCGGCGGGGCGGCTGAAGGCGGCCCTCGGCGCGGAAGCCACTGTCGGCCTCTACGGCGCCGTCGGTGTCACCGCCGACCTGGCGCCGTATCTGCGTGGCGAGGCCGCGGGCTCGGCCGATGCCACGACCACGACCGGGTCCACGGCGAAGGCGGACGGCGCCGCGACAGGCGCCTGGGCCCTCTACGGCGGTGTCGACCTGACCGGCACCCTGCGGATGCAGCTGTCCATCTTCGGGACGCCCGTCTTCCAACGAGCCATCCCCTTGGGCACGTTGCACCGAGAGTGGAAGCTGGCCGACGGCCGCGTGTAGCTCCGGCGCAACCTGTGCCCGACGGTCTCGTGCCGGTCCGGCGCACCTGTGTCCGACGGCAACCGGACCGCCGGGCACAGGAGTCGGGCCCCGAAAGGGGTCGTTGTCTCCCAACTGGCCCTTCTGTCCTCCCTATTGGCGGATCTTTCATCGCTCGGACACCCGCGACCTCTGGTGTTTTTCCCGCCCGCCCGGAAGGCTGATCTGGGCATGCCAAGACGACCGCCTGGTCTGCCCCGCCCCCACGTCGCGGTCGATCTGGAGGAAGCAGTGAAAAGAAGCTCGCGGATCCGCAGGGTCTCGGTGATCCTCGGCAGCGCCGTCGCGCTGGTCGTCGCCTTCCCGGGCAGCGCCCTCGCCGACCCGCCGAAGGCCCTGCCCGCGAACGCGGACGGACTGGAGCAGACGTTCCAGCCGGCCTTCGACTACGACACCGACGGCTGTTATCCGACGCCCGCCATCGGCCCCGACGGCACCGTCAACGGCGGCCTCAAGCCCTCCGGGGCCCTGAACGGCCAGTGCCGCGACTCCTGGGACCTCGACAACACCAACGGGTACTCCCGCGAGAAGTGCAACAACGGCTGGTGCGCCATCATGTACGGCCTCTACATGGAGAAGGACCAGGCCGTCGCCGGCAGCGGCCTCGGCGGGCACCGCAACGACTGGGAGCACGTCGTGGTGTGGGTCCAGGACAACGAGGCCAAGTACGTGTCCACTTCGGCCCACGGCAACTTCAACATCTACGGCCGGGACCAGATCCGCTGGGACGGTACGCACCCCAAGGTCGTCTACCACAAGGACGGCATCCGCACGCACTGCTTCCGGCCCGCGAACACGAATGACGAGCCGCCGGAGAACCACCACCACACCTGGCAGTTCCCCACCCTGGTCGGCTGGAACGGCTACCCCGCCGGGCTGCGCGACAAGCTGAGCGCGTACGACTTCGGCAGCGCCCACTTCGGGCTCAAGGACGGCAACTTCAATGCCCACCTGGTGAAGGCCAAGCCGGCCGGCATCGCCTTCGACCCCAACGCCTGACCCAGGGCCCGGTGGTGGGTGACGTGCCCGGCGTCACCCACCACCGGCCGGCGCCGTGACAGACGCGATCGGTGCCGTGCCGGGCGTCGCGGGACGGACGGGACTTCGCGGTCACGCCCTGGGAGTGGCTGGGCGCCGCTGGGAGCCGCTAGGCGCCGAGAAGCCGTTCCTGGTGTCGCGGCGGCCGGCCCGCGTGCCACGGCACCACCTCCCCGAACCGCACGAGTTCGCCGTACAGCGCCGGATCGACTTTCTCCCGCAGCACCAGATCGAGCACATCGACCGCGGCCGCCGCCGGGGTCCGGGCCTGGCTGAAGTCAGCGAACCACGGCCGTGACAGCGGTGTGTCCACGAGCCCCGGGCAGACCGCCGCGACCAGGGTGCCGCGGGCCAGGTCGGCGTCCCGGCGCTCGGCCGCGACCGCCCGTACGGCGGCGACCTGGGCGACCTTGGACGGCACGTTGATCCACTGGGGCCAGCCGAGTTCCTGCTCGGTGCCCGCGCGCACGGCGGCCCGCCAGGACGCGACCGCGGCCGCCACCTCGTCGAACGAGGCGCCGTCGAAGAGCGGGTGGAGCCGGGCGTCGAGATGGCCCAGCGTGCCCAGCGAACTGGCCACCACGATCAGCCGCCCACCGGGACGCAGCACCGGGCCGAACGAGCGCAGCATCGCGTGCGCGCCCCCGTTCGCGACATCGATGAACGCGTCGGCCTGCTCGGCCTGCGACCGGTCCGGCGTCAGCATGGCACTCGCGTTGGACACCGCGACGTCCACCCCGCCGTGCCGCGCGCCGAGTTCGGCCGCCAGCTCCGCCACGGCCCCCGCGTCGGTGACGTCGAGGACGCGGCCCTCGACCCTGCTGGTGGTGTCGGCGGACCCGGTGACCCGGACGACGGCGTCGGCGACCCGGTGGGTGTCGCGCCCCGTGAGCAGGACCAGGTCGTCGCGGTCCAGCCGGGCGGCGAGCCCTTGGACGAGCGCGAAGCCGAGCCCCTGATTGGCGCCGGTGACGAGAGCGATGCGTGCGACGGTCATGCCCACCACGCTAGGAACGCCTCGGGCATGCGTCCAACGAAACCTGCTCACATCTGGTATGCGTCATCCTCATGGACTTCTCCGACGTCTCGCTGGTCGCTCTGCGCGTCTTCCGTGAGGTGGCCGAACGCGGCACGCTCACCGCGGCGGCGGGAGCGCTCGGCTATACGCAGTCCGCGGTGTCCCGGCAGATCGCCTCGCTCGAACGGGCCGCGCGGGCCCAGCTGTTGGAGCGGCGCAGGGACGGCGTGCGGTTGACCGCGGCCGGGCACGTCGTGCTGCGCCGGGCGGTGACGGTGCTCGACCAGATCGACGCGACCGCACGGGAACTCGCCGGGCTGCCCGCCGAGGCCGGGACCGTCCGCCTCGGCTGGTTCGCCAGCGCGGGCGCCGTCCTGCTGCCCCGTGCCGTCGCCGCACTGCGCCGCAGCCACCCGGCGATCACCGTCAGCACCCGTGAGGGCAGCACCCCCGCGCTGGTGCGCGCGCTGCGGGCCGGAACCCTGGACCTGGCCCTGCTCGCCTCGGCGCCGCCGTTCCGGCCCTTCGACAGCGAGTCGCCCCCACTGACGGTGCGGACGCTCGGCGAACGCAGTCTGCGGCTCGCGGTGCCCGCGACCCACCCGCTCGCCGCCGGTGACTCGGTCGACGTCGCCGACCTTCGGGGACAGCGCTGGATCGCCGGTTCCTCCGTCGGCGACGAGAGGCTGATGGGCGTCTGGCCGGGACTGGACGGGCGTCCTGTGATCGCCCACACCGCCCGTGACTGGCTGGCCAAACTGCACCTGGTGGCCGAGGGCTGCGGCCTGACCACGGTTCCCGCCTCGCTGGCTCCCGCCGCGCCGGCCGGCGTACGGATCCTGTCCGTGCGCGGCGGCCCCGAGGAGCGGCGCCGCATCGTCCTCGCCCGCCTTCCGCGCCCCTTGCCGGAACCGGCCGCCCGGCTGTCCGACGCCCTCCGGGCGGCGGCGGCCGACCTGAGCGAGCCGGACTGACGGCGACACCTCGGGCTCGGACGGCATCCCCGGCCGCGCTCGGACGACGTCTCCTCCCATGCCCGGACGGTGCCCCTCCCACGCCAGGACGGCGACCCTTCTGCGCTGGGACGATGACAATGCGTGCGCGCCCCTCCACCGACGTGCGGTAGGGTTTGGATGCGCGATCACGCGGGGAACCGCGAGGAGACGCATCGGGACGTGGCGCAGCTTGGTAGCGCACTTGACTGGGGGTCAAGGGGTCGCAGGTTCAAATCCTGTCGTCCCGACTGATGAAGTCGTGGCCGGAGGCCGTATCGGAATTCCGATACGGCCTCCGGCTGTTTTCCGTGCTCCTCGGGGGACGGCGGCCGGGTGATGTCCTCACCCGGCCCGGAACGGGCAGGTCAGGCCAGGTCCAGTAGGGAGACGAGGGCCTCCCGCAGGGTCGTCCGGGGATCCTTGACCGGCCCCTCGGACCGCCAGGCGACGAATCCGTCGGGGCGTACCAGCACCGCACCGTCCGCGGTGACGCCGTGGTTCTGCGCCCAGTCCGCGTCAGCCGCGGGGACGAGGTCCGCCTCGGGCCCCGTGCCGATCCGGTGGGATTCGAGCGGGATGGACAACTGCCGGGCCAGGTCCCTCGCCGCGGCGTCCCACCCACCGGCGCCGTCCGCCGCGCTCAGCAGCACCATGGACCGCTCGTACAGGTCGAGGGTGGAGATCCGGGCACCGGCGCGGGTCAGCCACATGTGCGGCGCCCGGCTTCCGGGCTCACCCGTCAGCCGTACCCCCTCGGGCACGACCGGACCGGCCGGATCGGCACCCAGGACCGCGCCCCGCGGGTAGCGGTAGGCGAGCGCCACATTGAGGATCCCGCCCTTCCTGCCGCCGGGGCCACTTTGACCGCCGGGGCCGCTGCTCTGACCGCCGGGGCCGCCCTGACCACCGGGGCCCTGACCACCGGGGCCGCCCTGACCGCCCTGACCGCCGGCTTCGGGACCCGGGGTGTACCCGGGGTGGCTGTGCTCGACCGAACGCGACGAGGCCCGGGCGCTCGTCGCCTCGGCCACCGGCCGGCGCTCGGCGTCGTAGGACTCCAGCAGTCCCGGACCGGCCCAGCCGTCCAGCACGGCGGACAGTTTCCAGGCGAGGTTGTGCGCGTCCTGGATACCGGTGTTGGACCCGAACGCCCCGGTGGGGGACATCTCGTGGGCCGAGTCTCCGGCCAGGAACACCCGTTCCCGCGCGTACCGTTCGGCGACCCGCTCGGCGGCGTGCCAGGCGGCCCTGCCGGTGATCTCCACATCCAGATCGGGTACGCCGATGGCCCGCCGGATGTGTTCCACACAGCGCTCGTCGGTGAACTCCTCCAGGGTTTCGCCGTGTTCGGGATGCCAGGGAGCGTGGAAGACCCAGTGCTCCTTGTTGTCGACCGGAAGAAGAGCCCCGTCGGCCTCCGGGTCGGTCAGGTAGCAGACGATGAACCGCCGGTCACCGACGACGTCCGCGAGGGCGTGGGAGGTGAACGTGAGGCTCACGTTGTGGAACAGGTCGCCCGGCCCGGTCTGCCCGATGCGCAGCGCGTCGCGGATGGGGCTGCGCGGACCGTCCGCCGCGACGAGGTATTCCGCGCGGATCGTGCTGTGCTCGCCGGTCTCCCGGCTCTTGACCTTCGCGGTCACTCCCTCGGCGTCCTGCTCGAACGACATCAGCTCGGTGGAGAACCGCAGGTCGCCGCCCAGCTCCCGGGCGGTCTCCAGCAGCACCGGTTCCAGGTCGTTCTGGCTGCACAGGCACCAGGCGCCCGGGCTGAAGCGGGCGAGTCCGTTGCCGGGGTCGATCTCCTTGAACAGCCACTCGCCGGCATCGCCCACCAGGGTCGGCGTCTGCAGGATGCCGTGGTTGTCCGCGAGGACCGACGCGGCCTCCTCGATGCGCCGCTGGACCCCGGCCGCCCGGAAGACCTCCATGGTGCGCACGTTGTTCCCGCGACCCCGCGGATGGATCGAGGTGCCCGCGTGGCGCTCCACGAGGATGTGCGGCACGCCGAGCCGCCCCAGGAACAGCGAGGTGGACAGGCCCACCAGAGAGCCGCCGGCGATGAGGACGGGCGTGTGGTGACCGATCTCGCCGGCCTCTTCGAATCGGTTCATTGATTGCCTCCAGCGTCGGCTGCGACGCGAGTGAGGGAAGGGGATGCAGGTTCCATGCCCCTTGTGGACCGGTTCGCGCGCCAGGGGCACCCGGATGGCGCACGGTTCACTCGTCCGACCCGTGGGACTCGCGCACTGCCCACCTCGCGTCAACGATCAGCTCATGGCGGCCCCGGCGTTTCGGATACCGCGGTCGTTCCTGACTTTCCGCGACAAAAAGGAGAGGTGTGCCGGAATGACTCCTTCGGGACGTATCTCGCAGTCGGCGTTCGACGGCTCCAAGCTTCGGGTGATCCTGCTGCTCGACCTGTACGAAGGCGCTCAGCAGCAGTTCCTCGACGCGTACGAACTCATGCGCAACCAGGTCGCCTCGGTCCCCGGTCACATCAGTGACCAGCTGTGCCAGTCGATCGAGAACCCCTCGCAGTGGCTCATCACCAGCGAGTGGGAGAGTGCCCCGCCCTTCCTCGCCTGGGTGAACAGCGAGGAGCACGTCGAAACAGTCCGGCCGATGCACAGCTGCGTCCGGGACACCCGGTCGATGCGCTACAGCATCCTCCGCGAGACGAGCCCCGCCGAACCGCTCACCCCGGGGTCGGCCAAGGCGCCCAAGCAGGTCGAGGCCCGTGTCGGCAACGGTGTGGCACGCCACGCCCTCACCTTCACCGTCAAGCCCGGATCCGAGTCGAAGGTCGCCGAGATCCTCGCCGGGTACCAGTCGCCCCAGGCCCAGGTCGACGACACCACCCGGCTGCGCCGCACCTCGCTGTTCATGCACGGCAACCGCGTCGTGCGGGCCGTTGAGGTGGAGGGCGACCTCCTCGCGGCACTGCGCCACGTCTCGCGCCAGCCCGAGGTACGCGCGGTCGAGGAGGCCATCAACCCCTACCTGGAGCAGGACCGGGACCTGAGCGACCCCGACTCGGCACGGGTGTTCTTCACCCGGGCGGCGCTCCCGGCCGTGCACCACGTGGTCTCCGGCCGCAAGGAGCCCGCGAAGGTGCGGCGGCACGCGCTGTACTACCCGGCCCGGCCGGGCTGCGGCATGGAACTCGCCCGGCTGCTGGCCCACCAGGACGAGGCCGCGGCCGGCGACAAGAACAGCCCGGTCTACAGCAGCACCGTCTTCCAGCGCGACGACATCGTGGTGCGGCTCGTCGACATCGTGGGCGAGCTCGACCTCGACCCCGTCGCCTCCCTCGGCCTCAAGGGCGCCAAGAAGGCCGCCGAGCTGGAGCGCCTCCTCGACGGTGCCGCGATCGGTGTCGAGGGCTCGCTGGGGACGGAACGCAACATCAACCGCCTCCTGTCGCACGCCGACATGCTGCCCATCACCGACCGCAGCTCGGCGGACTCCTGACGGACCGCCGCAGCCCGCGTCCCCGGACGTCCCATCCGACGTCCTCGCCCCACCCGGAGGTATCAAGCATGATCAAGCACCATCCACGCATCGTGGACCTGAGCGAGACGGAACCCAACCGCAGGCGCGGAGGCGACATCCGGGCCCTGCTCACGCCCGCCACGGCGGGGTCCACCAGCGGCTTCATGGGCCTGGCCATCATCCAGCCCGGCGAGCGCATCGGTGAGCACTACCACCCGTACTCCGAGGAGTTCGTGTACGTGGTCAGCGGCGCCCTCGAAGTGGACCTGGACGGTGAGGCGTTCGCGCTCCGGCCCGACCAGGGCCTGTTGATCCCGATCGACATGCGGCACCGCTTCCGCAACGTCGGCGACGAGGAAGCCCGCATGGTCTTCCACCTGGGCCCGCTCGCCCCGCGTCCGAGCCTCGGCCACGTCGACACGGAGGCGACCGACGCCGCCGCGCCCGGCCACGAGGTCGTCATCGGCGGCCCGGACCTGTCCGCGCCGGACCACGGACAGCCGTCCGAGCGAAGTGGGGCCATACAGTGACCCGGCGGGTGGCCGTCACCGGCATCGGTGTGGTCGCTCCGGGCGGCACCGGAACGAAGGCGTTCTGGGACCTCCTCGCAGGCGGCCGAACCGCGACCCGCGGCATCACGCTGTTCGATCCGGCGGGACTGCGCTCCCGCATAGCCGCCGAATGCGACTTCGACCCGCTCGACCACGGACTCGACCCGGAGCTGATCCGGGACGCCGACCGCTACATCCAGTTCGCGGTGGTCGCCGCCGGGGAAGCCGTCCGTGACTCGGGACTCGACGCCGGCGGCCAGGACCCCTGGCGCGTCGCCGTCTCCCTGGGCAGCGCCGTCGGCGGCACCACCCGCCTGGAGCAGGACTACGTCAAGGTCAGCGAAGGCGGCCGGCGGTGGGACGTGGACCACCGCGCGGCCGAACCGCGACTGCACCTGGCGTTCGCGCCCAGCACACTCGCCTCGGTCGTCGCCGAGCAGTTCGGGGCCCAGGGGCCCGTGCAGACCGTCTCCACCGGCTGCACCTCCGGACTCGACGCGGTCGGATACGCCTTCCACACCATTGAGGAAGGCCGGGCCGACGTCTGCATCACCGGGGCGTCCGACTCGCCGATATCCCCGATCACCATGGCCTGCTTCGACGCCATCAAGGCCACGTCGCCCAACAACGACGACCCCGAGCACGCCTCCCGGCCCTTCGACGCCAACCGCAACGGTTTCGTCATGGGCGAGGGCGCGGCGGTGCTGGTCCTGGAGGAGTACGAGCACGCCAGGGCCCGCGGCGCGCACATCTACTGCGAGATCGGCGGCTACGCCACCTACGGCAACGCCTATCACATGACAGGTCTGACCAGCGAGGGCCTCGAGATGTCCCGGGCGATCGACAGCACGCTCGACCAGGCCCGCCTCGACCCGACGCTGATCGACTACGTCAACGCGCACGGCTCGGGCACCCGGCAGAACGACCGGCACGAGACCGCCGCGGTCAAGCTGTCCCTGGGCGAGCACGCCTACAACACGCCCATGAGCTCCATCAAATCCATGGTGGGCCACTCGCTGGGCGCGATCGGCGCGATCGAGGTCGTCGCCTGCGTCCTCGCCCTGAAGCACCAGGTGGTGCCGCCCACGGCGAACTACGAAACCCCCGACCCCGAGTGCGACCTGGACTACGTGCCGCGCACCGCACGCCCGCGGAAGCTCAGGAATGTGCTCTCCGTCGGCAGCGGGTTCGGCGGATTCCAGTCAGCGGTGCTTCTGACCGGGCCGGGTGGGAGGACACGATGAGTACTCAGCGCCCCCGGCGCGCGGTCGTCACCGGCATCGGTGTCATCGCGCCCAACGGATTGCGTGCGGACGCGTACTGGAAGTCGGTCAGGGAAGGCCTCGGCGTTCTGGACCGGATCACCCGCGAGGGCTGCGAGCATCTGCCGCTGCGCGTCGCGGGTGAGGTCCGGGCCTTCGACGCCGCGGACCTCATCGAGGAACGGTTCCTCGTCCAGACCGACCGGTTCAGCCACTTCGCGATGGCGGCTACCGTCCTGGCCCTCGACGACGCGGGCCTCGGCGCGGTCGACCCCGAGGAGGCGTACGACGTCGGCGTGGTCACCGCCGCCGGGTCCGGCGGCGGCGAGTTCGGCCAGCGGGAACTGCAGAAGCTGTGGGGACAGGGTTCCCGGTTCGTCGGCCCGTACCAGTCCATCGCCTGGTTCTACGCCGCCAGCACCGGCCAGATCTCCATCCGCGGCGGCTTCAAGGGGCCGTGCGGAGTGGTCGCGAGCGACGAGGCGGGCGGACTGGACGCCATCGCGCACGCCGCCCGCGGCGTACGGCGCGGCACCGGCGCGATGGTCGTCGGAGCCGCCGAGGCACCCCTGGCCCCGTACTCGATGGTCTGCCAGCTCGCCTACCCCGAGCTCAGCACCGTCGAGGACCCCGATCGCGCCTACCGCCCCTTCACCAAGGGAGCCTGCGGCTTCGTGCCCGCGGAAGGCGGCGCCATGCTCGTCGTGGAGGACGAGGGGCGTGCGCGCGAGCGGGGAGCGGCCGTCCGGGCCGTCGTGGCCGGACACGGGGCCACGTTCACCGGCGCCTCGCAGTGGGAGCGGTCCCGGGAGGGACTCGCGCACGCCATCCGGGGCGCCCTCGCCGAGGCGGAGTGCGCCCCGGAGGAGATCGACGTCGTCTTCGCCGACGCCCTGGGCGTCCCGGCGGCGGACCGCGCCGAAGCCCTGGCCATCGCCGACGCCCTGGGGGCACACGGAACCCGCGTACCCGTCACGGCACCCAAGACGGGAATCGGACGGGCCTACTGCGGGGCACCCCTGCTGGACACCGCGGCCGCGGTGCTCGCGATGGAGCACGGCCAGATCCCGCCCACCCCGAACGTGTTCGACATCTGCCACGACCTCGACCTGGTCACGTCGAACGCCCGCCCCGCCGAGCTGCGCACGGCTCTGATCCTCAGCAGGGGACTCATGGGTTCCAACGCCGCGCTGGTCGTGCGCCGCGGCGGCGACTCCGCCCGGGAGCCCGGGCGCAAGTGAGGAGAACACACACATGATCACCACCGAAGTGACCTTCGACGAACTGGCCGCCCTCATGAAGAAGGCGGCCGGGATCACCGTCGACCCCAAGGAGCTCGCGCAGGCGTCCGACGCGCCGTTCGGCACCCTCGGACTCGACTCGCTCGGTCTGCTCGGCATCGTCGGCGAGCTGGAGAACCGGTACAGCCGGCCCCTGCCCCCCGACACGGAGCGCTGCAAGACCCCCCGCGAGTTCCTCGATCTCGTCAACGACAACCTCAAGGCTGGAGCCTGAAGTGTCCGGACACACCGACAACAGCATCACGATCGACGCCCCTCTCGACCTCGTCTGGGACATCACGAACGACATCGAGAACTGGCCACAGCTCTTCAGCGAGTACGCCTCCCTCGAAGTCCTCTCGCGGGACGGCGACACGACGACCTTCCGCCTCACCATGCACCCGGACGACAACGGGAAGGTGTGGAGCTGGGTCTCGCAGAGAACCGTGGACCGGGCGAGGCGGACCGTCCGGGCCCGCCGCGTCGAGACGGGACCGTTCGCGCACATGAACATCCGGTGGGAGTACGAGGAGACCCCGGCCGGCACCCACATGCGCTGGGTGCAGGACTTCGCGATGAAGCCCGAGGCCCCGGTCGACGACGCGTGGATGACGGACAACATCAACCGCAACTCCGTCACACAGATGGCGCTCATCCGCGACCGGATCGAGCAGGCAGCCCGTGAGCGCCGAAGCCCGGCCGCCATGCCCCGCTGATCCCGGCACAGGAAGGAAACCCGATGCACCACGCCCTGATCGTCGCCCGCATGGCACCCAACTCGGCGCCCGCGATCTCCGACGTGTTCGCCGCCTCCGACCGGGGTGAACTCCCGCACCTCATCGGGGTCAACCGGCGCAGCCTCTTCCAGTTCGGTGATGTGTATCTGCACCTCATCGAGTCCGACCGGGACCCGGCACCGGCCATCGCGAAGGTGGTCGGACACCCCGAGTTCCGGAGCGTCAGCGAGGAACTGTCGGCGTACGTCAGCGCGTACGACCCGCAGACCTGGCGGAGCCCCAAGGACGCCATGGCGCACTGCTTCTACCGCTGGGAGCGGGACTCCGCCTCCTGAGCGAGTGCTGTGACACAACCCGAGGCCGCCGGCTCCGCGAAGAAGCGGAACCGGCGGCCTCGGGTTCTCCTCGGGTTGTTTCTCCGTGTACCGGACGGATCAGCCGGGAACGGTGCACTCGAAGGCGTGCAGATAGGCGTTCACCGGGCGGATCTCGCCGATGACCAGGCCCGCGTCCGTGAGCCGGTCGACCATGCTCTGCCGGGTGTGCTTGGCACCGCCGACGTTGAGGAGCAGCAGCAGGTCCATGGCCGTCGTGAAGCGCATCGACGGGGTGTCGTCCACGAGGTTCTCGATGACGACGACGCGGGCACCGGGCCGCGCGGCCTTGCGGACATTCGCGAGCGCCCGGCGGGTGCTCTCGTCGTCCCACTCCAGGATGTTCTTGATGATGTACACGTCCGCCTGGACCGGGATGTCCTCACGGCAGTCCCCGGCCACGATCCGTACCCGGTCGGCCAGCGCCCCGCCGCTGCGCAGCCGAGGATCGGCGTTCTCCACCACGCCCGGCAGGTCGAGCAGGGTGCCGTGCATGCCGGAGTGCTTCTCCAGCAGGCTGGCCACGACGTGTCCCTGACCGCCTCCGATGTCGGCGACCGCCTTCACACCCCGCAGATCGAGCAGGTTCGCGACGTCCTGGGCCGACTGCGAACTGGACGTCGTCATGGCCCGGTTGAAGACGTGCGCGGACTCGGGGGCGTCTTCGTTGAGGTACTCGAAGAACTCCTTGTCGTACACGTCCTCGAAGACGTTGCGGCCGGAGCGCACCGCCTCGTCGAGCTTCGGCCAGACATTCCACGTCCACGGCTCGGTGCACCACAGCGCGATGTAGCGCAGGCTGTGCGGGTCGTCCTCGCGCAGGAGCCGGGACATCTCCGTGTGCGCGAACGTGCCGTCGGGGCGCTCCACGAAGACGCCCTGGCAGGACAGGGCGCGCAGCAGCCGGCGCAGGGTCTTCGGCTGGGTCTTCACCGCCGCCGCCAGGTCCTCGGCGCTCATGGGCGTGTCGTCCAGGGCGTCCGCCACACCCAGGCGGGCCGCGGCGCGTACGGCGGCGGCGCGGGCCGCTCCGAAGACGAGTTCCCTCAGCTGCATGGGCGGCGGGGGACTCTGATCAACAGTCGTCATGCAATGCCTCTCTTCTGATTCGTGCTGCACAGGGAGACCGGACCGGTCCGAACGGGGGGGGCGGACCGGTCCGTACGGAGGCTGGACCGGGCCGCACGGGGGTGCGGACCCGGCTTTGCGGACGGGCCGGGACGTCAGCACATTCCGACGGGCTCGGAGACCGCGCAGGTGTTGCCCCGGAACGAGTTGTTCTTGCCGGTGTCGCGGTTGGCCAGATCGGACGGGCCGTTGCGCAGGACCACGTTGTCGCGCACCTCGTTGTTCTCGCTGAGCGCGCCCACGAAGCTCTTGAACAGCACGATGCCGCCCGACAGCGGGGACGTGCCCACGTTGTCCTCGACCCGGTTCCGGGTCACGTGGGTGTCCTCGGCGCCGGTGAGGACGATCCCCGAACCCTGGAGTGCGGGCAGCCGCGGGGTCTTGGGGCAGGACTTGTTGTTGGCGTGGATGTAGTTGCGGCGCACGCTGATTCCGCCGATACGCGGCTTGTTCTCGTCACCCACGACGAAGACCGCGGCGCAGTTGCCGGTGGCCTCGTTGTCAGCGACGGACAGGTTCCGCAGCCGCCGTACCGTGATGCCGATCCGGTTGCCGCTCAGCAGGTTGTGCGAGGCCACCGTTCCCTTGGTGTCACGGGCTCCCTCCTCGGTGTCGACCGTGTTGGAGAGGAAGAGACCGGCGTCGCCGTTGTTCCTGGCGATGTTGTGGACGAACCTCGCGCGGACGGACCGCTCCTGGGCGAGACCCCACTGGCCGTTCTTCTCGGAGGTCACCCGGCGGACCGTCAGCCCATCGGTCCGCGACGCCCACAGACCCTGCTTGGTGAAGCCCCTGAGGGTCAGTGAGGCCACGGTGACGCCGCGGACGGGACGCTTGTCCGTCCCCGTCACACAAATGCCGTTGCCCGCCTTGGCACAGGTGTCGGCGGTGGCGGTACCCGGCACGATGACGGTGGAGCGGGCGTCGGTGCCCCGCAGGGTCAGGTCCGACACCGTGATGCGGACGCTCTCGTGATATGTGCCGGGGCGGACGAGGACGGTGTCGCCCCGCTTCGCCGAGTCCACGGCTTTCTGGATGGATTGACCGGCGTGAACGACGTGTACCGACCTGTGGTCGGCCGAAGGGGCTGCGCCCAGCCCTGATGCCAGGACCACCGCGGTGCACGCGAGGTAGGCCATCTGTTGTTTGCTCATGGGCCGAAGCTATGAACGGGCGTTCAGGCCCGCCACCGGTGATCCCCCAGGTGGGCCGCTGCTGTCACCGTGACGCGCCGACGGGAACGAGAACGGCCCAACGCGAGGGCTGTGGGGAGGCCGCCACCATCCGTCCGGGAGGACCCGTCACAACAGCGACACCCGGCACCCGTCCGGGCGGGTCCCGTTCACCGGGGTGCTGCCGCCCGGTGCTCGACCGGGCGGGTTCTCCTCACAACGCGGCCGCCCCGGCCGGAGGATCCGGCCGGGGCGGCATACGCGGAACCGCGTCCGCGGGGGTGGTGCGTGCGTCAGGCGAGGATCGCCAGCGCCTCGTTCCAGGTGGCCGACGGGCGCATCACCGAGGCGGCCTTGGCCGGGTCGGGCTGGTAGTAGCCGCCGATGTCGGCCGCGTCGCCCTGGACCGCGATCAGCTCGTCGACGATCGTCTGCTCCTGCGCGGCCAGCACCTCGGCGAGCTGGGCGAACGCCTTGGCGAGGTCCGCGTCGTCGGTCTGCTGCGCCAGCTCGTTCGCCCAGTACAGGGAGAGGAAGAAGTGGCTGCCGCGGTTGTCGATGCCGCCGACGCGACGGGTCGGCGACTTGTCCTCGTTGAGGAAGGTCGCCGTCGCGCGGTCGAGGGTGTCGGCGAGCACCTGGGCGCGCGCGTTGCCCGTGGTGGTCGCGAGGTGCTCGAAGCTGGAGGCCAGCGCGAGGAACTCACCGAGGCTGTCCCAGCGCAGGTAGTTCTCCTTGACGAGCTGCTGCACGTGCTTCGGCGCGGAGCCGCCGGCGCCCGTCTCGAAGAGGCCGCCGCCCGCCATCAGCGGGACGATCGACAGCATCTTGGCGCTGGTGCCCAGCTCCAGGATCGGGAACAGGTCGGTGAGGTAGTCGCGCAGCACGTTGCCGGTGACCGAGATCGTGTTCTCGCCGCGGCGGATGCGCTCCACGGACAGCTTGGTCGCCTCGACCGGGGACAGGACGCGGATGTCCAGGCCCTCGGTGTCGTGCTCCGGAAGGTACTGCTTGACCTTCTCGATGAGCACGGCGTCGTGCGCGCGGTCCTCGTCCAGCCAGAACACGGCCGGGTCGCCGGTGGCGCGGGCGCGGGTGACGGCCAGCTTCACCCAGTCGCGGATCGGGGCGTCCTTGGTCTGGCAGGCGCGGAAGATGTCGCCGGCGGAGACGGTCTGCTCCAGGACGACGTCGCCGGCCTGGTCGACGAGGCGGACCGTGCCGGTGACCGGGATCTCGAAGGTCTTGTCGTGGCTGCCGTACTCCTCGGCCTTCTGCGCCATCAGACCGACGTTCGGGACGGTGCCCATGGTCGACGGGTCGAAGGCTCCGTTGGCGCGGCAGTCGTCGAGGACGACCTGGTAGACACCGGAGTAGCTGCTGTCCGGCAGGACGGCGAGGGTGTCGGCCTCCTGGCCGTCCGGGCCCCACATGTGGCCGGAAGTGCGGATCATGGCCGGCATCGAGGCGTCGACGATGACGTCGGACGGCACGTGCAGGTTGGTGATGCCCTTGTCGGAGTCGACCATCGCGAGGGCCGGGCCCTCGGCGAGCTCGGCGTCGAAGGACGCCTTGATCTCGGCACCCTCCGGCAGGGCCTCGAGGCCCTTGTAGATGCCGCCGAGACCGTCGTTCGGGGACAGACCGGCGGCGGCGAGCGTCTCGCCGTACTTCGCGAAGGTCTTCGGGAAGAAGGCGCGCACGACGTGACCGAAGACGATCGGGTCGGAGACCTTCATCATCGTGGCCTTGAGGTGCACCGAGAACAGCACGTCCTCGGCCTTGGCACGGGCGATCTGCTCGGTGAGGAACTCGCGCAGCGGCGCGACGTGCATGACGGACGCGTCCACGACCTCGCCGGCCTTGACGGGTACGGACTCGCGCAGCACGGTGGTGGAGCCGTCGTCGCCGACCAGCTCGATCCTCAGCGCACCGGCCTCGGAGACCACGGCCGACTTCTCGGTGGAGCGGAAGTCGTCGACGCCCATGGTGGCGACGTTCGTCTTCGAGTCCGACGACCAGGCGCCCATGCGGTGCGGGTGGGTCTTGGCGTAGTTCTTGACCGACGCGGGGGCGCGGCGGTCGGAGTTGCCCTCGCGCAGCACCGGGTTCACGGCGCTGCCCTTGACCTTGTCGTAACGGGCGCGGATGTCGCGCTCCTCGTCCGACTTCGGGTCGTCCGGGTAGTCCGGGAGCGCGTAGCCCTGTGCCTGCAGCTCGGCGAGCGCCGCCTTCAGCTGGGGGATCGAGGCCGAGATGTTCGGCAGCTTGATGATGTTCGCCTCGGGCGTCTTGGCCAGCTCACCGAGCTCGGACAGGGCGTCCTCGATGCGCTGGTCCTCCCGGAGGAACTCCGGGAACAGGGCGATGATGCGCCCGGCCAGCGAGATGTCACGGGTCTCCACAGTGACACCCGCCTGCGAGGCGTACGCCTGGACCACCGGCAGGAACGAATACGTCGCCAGGGCCGGGGCCTCGTCAGTGTGCGTGTAAATGATGGTCGAGTCAGTCACCGGGTGCTCCGCTCCACGTCTGCAACATTGCTCGACATCAAGATATCTCGTGAGTGACCCCGGTTCGACAGGGGTCCGTCCCGGGCCGGGCGAGTGCGACGGAAAACCGCCGTCCGTGACGGGCCGCGACGAGCCGGGCCGGAGTGAAAACGCGGGCTGGAGTGAAAACGGAAATCCGGGCCGGAGGCAACCGGACGCCCCGCTCACACGTACAGGGAAGTGATCGCCCATGTGATCACCCACCTGATCCGGCGACGGACCTCCAGGCTCCCCGCCGCCCGAACGAAAGCGAACCATGAGATATCGCACCAGAGTGACGGCTCCCGCGACCGCGCTGATCGGCACGGCCGCCGCGCTCGCCGCCGGACCCACGGCCTCGGCGCGCCCCTTGACGGCAAGGCCTGAGGGCACCCCGGGTGCGGAGACCCTCGGCGACTCCGTCTTCCCCGCCCTCGGCAACGACGGCTACCGCGTCGGGGCGTACCACCTCGACTTCGCGTACGACGCCACGACCCGTCTGGTCGAGGCCAAGGCGACCTTGATGATCAAGGCGACCCAGAACCTCTCCCGCTTCTCGCTCGACGCGCTCGGCCTGGACGTGCGTTCGGTGCGGGTCGGTAATGCGACGGCGACCTTCGAGCAGGTGGGCGAGAAACTGCGCATCACCCCGGCCCGGACCCTGCCGGAGTCCTGCGCCGTCGCGGTCCGCGTCGAGTACGTCGCCGACCCGGCCAGGACGCTCGCGTACACCGCCTGGGTCCCCACCCCCGACGGATTCGCCGTCTGCCCCCAGCCGAACGCGGCGCACACCGTCTTCCCGTGCAACGACCACCCGCTGGACAAGGCGGACTTCAGTTTCCGTATCACCGTGCCGAACACCCTGCGCGGTGTCGCGAGCGGCACGCTGGTCCGCACGGAGAGCCTCGGCGGTGACCGGACGGCGTACACCTACCGTTCGGCTTCGCCGATAGCGACCGAGCTGGTCCAGATCACGGTCGGCGACTACGTCGTCAAGGAGCGGCAGGGGCCGCACGGGCTGGGGCTGCGGGATGTCGTCCCGACGGCGCGCGCCACCGCGCTGGAACCGGCGCTCGCGCTCACCCCGGGCCTCGTGGAGTGGCTGGAGCAGCGGCTCGGCGCCTACCCGTTCGAGACGTACGGGCTGCTGCCCTGCAACTCCGACGCCGCGAACGCCTTCGACTTCACGGGCCTGGAGACGCAGACCCTGACGCTCTACAAGCCGAACTTCCTGCTCCAGGAGGAGAAGAAGATCGGCTCGCACATGATGCACGAGCTGGTGCACTCCTACTTCGGCAACAGCGTCAGCCCGGCCAACTGGGCCGATCTGTGGATCAACGAGGGCCACGCGGACTTCTACGGGCTGCTCTACCGCTACGAGCGCGGCTGGGCCGACTCGCTCGGGCTGACCACCATGGAAGCCCGGATGAAGGACACGTACGCCAAGGGCGACCAGTGGCGGCAGTCCTCCGGGCCGGTCGCCGCCCCGAACGCCGTCAACCTCTTCGACAACCAGCGCTACCTGGGCGGAGTCCTCGTCCTCTACGCGCTGCGCGAGGCCGTCGGCGAGGACGTCTTCAACCGCATCGAGCGCACCTTCCTGGAGCGCTACCGCAACTCCGCGGCGACCACCGCGAATTACATCGCGGTCGCCTCCGAGATCTCCGGGGCGGACCAGTCCGGCTTCCTGAACGACTGGCTGTACGGGACGAAGACACCGCGCATGCCGAACCACCCCGACTGGACGGTCACCCCGGTGGTGTCGAGCCTGGTCGCGCCGCGTCACCGCGAGCCCGGCCACTACCCGGATTCGACCGCCACGCTCTGATCATCCCGCTCAACCGGCGGGGGCCGGGCGGAAGTTCCGTCCGGCCCCCGGCCCGTTCTCACGTCTGCTTCGTGGCCTCGCGCTGATGGGGGATGGCGGTCTCCAGGAGCCCAACACCACCGGGTTGCAGCGCGACCGTCCGGGCGGGCGACGGAATCCGGATGCCCTCGTCCCGGTAGCGCTTGTGCAGGCGCTTGATGAACTCGTGCTTGATCCGGTACTGGTCGCTGAACTCGCCCACGCCGAGGATCACGGTGAGGCCGATGCGGGAGTCGCCGAACGTGTGGAAACGGACGGCGGGTTCGTGGTCCGGGACGGCGCCGGTGATCCCGGTCATCACTTCGGCGACGACCTCGTTGGTCACCCGCTCGACGTGGTCCAGGTCGCTGTCGTAGCCGACGCCGACCTGCACCAGGAGCGTCATCTGCTGCTCGGGCCGGGTGAAGTTGGTCATGTTGGTGCCCGAGAGCTGGGCGTTGGGGATGATGACCAGGTTGTTGGAGAGCTGACGGACCGTGGTGTTGCGCCAGTTGATGTCGACGACATACCCCTCCTCGCCGCTGCTCAGACGGATGTAGTCGCCCGGCTGGATCGTCTTCGACGCGAGGATGTGCACACCCGCGAAGAGGTTGGCGAGGGTGTCCTGGAGGGCGAGGGCGACGGCCAGACCACCCACACCCAGGGCCGTCAGCAGGGGCGCTATCGAGATCCCCAGGGTCTGCAGGACGATCAGGAAGCCGATCGCCATCACCACGACCCGGGTGATGTTGACGAAGATGGTGGCCGAACCGGCGACGCCCGAACGGGACTGGGTCACCGACTGGACCAGGCCGGTGATCAGCCGGGCCGCGGTGATCGTGGTGACGAGGATCAGCAGGACGGTCAGCGACCGGTTGACGGTGCGCCCGACCGGCGCGGTCAGCGGCAGCACCGCGGCCGCCGACGCCATGCCCGCCGTGATCGCCGCCCACGGCACCAGGGTGCGCAGCGCGTCCACGATCACGTCGTCCCCGCTCCAGCGGGTGCGCTCGGCGTGCTTGCGCAGCCAGCGCAGCAGCATCCGCAGCAGGAACGCCGCCAGCAGCCCGGCTATCAGGGCTATGCCGGCGATCATCAGGTCGTCCACGGTGACGGAGCGCTTCATCGATGACCTCCTCGGAGACCAGGGCCGGGGTGTGGGCCCGCGGGCCGAATGTGCTGTGTCGTCACTTGCCACCTGCTCGAATCCGGGAACGCGCGATCACGCCCGGACGCGTGTTCGTCGCCGTCCGGGGAGACCGCTCATCCTGCCGTATCCGCCTGCCCTTCCGTCACCACGCCTGCGGGCAGCCGCCCTTGACGGACGGACCGGCCGACGGCCCTCGCCGCGCGGGGTTCGCCGGTGTCACAGCCCGTCGAACGAACCGTGCCGCCCGGCACCGGAGGCGAAGCGGGCCGCGCCCTCCAGTCCCTCGTCCAGTACGTCCATGCCGTACCGGAGCTCGGTGCGCATGGCCTCCTTCTCGATCAGGCCCTCCTGGTCGAGGACCGAGGCGCGGTCGCTGCGCAGACAGGACTGCGGGAAGTCGGCGATCTCGGCGGCGAGCCGCTCGGCCTCGGCACGGGCTCCGCCGACCGGCACGAGACGGTTGGCGAGCCCCATCTCGTAGGCCTCCGCGGCGGCGACCGGGCGGCCGGTGAGGATCATGTCCATCGCGCGGCTCGTGCCGATGAGCCGGGGGAGCCGTACCGTGCCCCCGTCGATGAGCGGGACACCCCAGCGGCGGCAGAACACCCCGAAGACGGCGTCCTCCTCGGCGACGCGCAGATCGCACCAGAGCGCCAGCTCCAGACCACCGGCCACGGCGTGACCCGCGACAGCCGCGATCACCGGCTTGGTCAGCCGCAGCCGGGTGGGGCCCATCGGGCCGTCGCCGTCCTCGGTGACCTGGTTGCCGTGCTCGGCGCCGATGGCCTTGAGGTCCGCGCCCGCGCAGAAGGTGCCGCCCTCGCCCCAGAGCACGGCGACGCGCGCCGTCTCGTCCGCCTCGAACTTCCGGAAGGCGTCCGCGAGTTCGGCGGCGGTCGGCCCGTCCACCGCGTTCCGGGCCGCGGGCCGGGAGAGGACGACGGTGGTGACGTGACCCTGACGTTCGATCCGGACCGGCATCGCGCTGTCCCCTTCTCCGGCCGACGCGCCTTACCGCACGCCGTGGTTACTCCTCGGTATCACAGCACGCGCCGGAACGCAGCCCGGAGCGGACGACTCGGAACACCGACCCCGGATTCCCGGCCCGTAACGAACAGGGCGGAGGCACGGCCGGGAACGCCGGGCCCGGAGGCACGGCCCGCAACGCACAGCCTGCAACGCACAGCCCGAAACGCACGGCCCGGAGCGGGTGGACTCGGCTCAGATCACCTTCCAGCGCACCAGCGCGCCCAGCGTCAGTGCTCCCGGGAGGAGGGGCAGCCACACCGTGATGATCCGGTAAGCCAGCACCACCGCCGTCGCCACGGCGACCGGGCCGCCCGCCGCGACCAGTGCCACGATCAGCGCCGCTTCCACCGAACCGAGTCCGCCGGGCGTCGGCACCATCGCGACCGCCACCGTCGCCGCCAGATAGGCGATCACCATGTGCGTGGGCGACACCGAGAGGCCCAGCGCCCGTCCCACCGAGGCCAGTCCGGCCGCCTGGAGCAGCGGGAAGGCCAGCGAGCCGCCCCACAGGGCGAGCGCCCGGGACGGACGGGTGTGCACCGAGCGGGCCTCGCCGATCGCGGTACGCAGGAAGGAGAAGACGACCGCGCGCAGCCGTCGTACGAGAGCCAGTACCGCCACCGCGGCGCACAGGACCACCCCGATGCCGACCAGCAGCGGGCCGATCGCCCCGTCCGGAAGCAGACCGCCGAGCCGCAGCGCTCCCGGGAAAGCGATCAGCAGACCGAGAAGCAGGCTCACCCGGGCGATCGACTCGGCGAGCAGATACAGCGCGAGCGCGGCCGACGAGCGGGCGAGCGGCACCCCGCACACCGTCATGAACCGCAGATTGACCGCACCGGCGCCCAGACCGGTCGGCAGCAGATGGTTGGCCGCGCCCGCGGCGAACTGCGTGGCGAGCAGCCGGCGCGCCGGCAGCCGTTCCATGACCGCGCCCTGGCGGGTCACGGCCGCGGCGACCCAGGTCAGACAGGTCGTGACGGCCGCGGCCACCAGCCAGGGCCACTCGGCGGACTCCAGATGCCCGAAGCCCTCGATGAGCACCGACCGGTGGCGCACGGCCACCACCATGACCAGGGCGAGCGGCAGGAGACACAGGACCGGCCGGACGGCAGGCCGAAGGGCGAGGCGCCGGGGGAGCCTGAGCTGGGCCCGGGGAAGTCGTACGGCTGTCACATCGGGAGAGGGTTTCCACACCGCACCAACGTGGGGTTGCGGGCGCGGAGACGGCGGCTGACACGCCGGGCAAGGTGCGGGAGGGACGGTCGCCGGGCGCGCGGTGCCGACGAGGTGCCGCCCGTGCGGATGCCGCCGCCCCGAACCGTTGACCTCAACAAAGCTTGAGGTCCTACTGTCTCTCCTATGAGCATGGAGACCACAGCCTGGACACAGCTGCACAGTGTCATGAACGCCCAACAGGAGCGCCGGCCCTTCGACCGCGCGACGCTGCGCCGCATCGCCGCCTTCGCCCGCCCGCACCGCCGCCGTATCGCGCAGTTCGTCCTCCTCAGTGTGGTGACCGCGCTGCTGGCCGTCGCGACGCCGGTGCTCGCGGGGCGCGTCGTGGACGCCATCGTGACCCACGGCGACGAAAGCACCGTCATCCGTCTTGCCGTGCTCATCGCCGTCATCGCGTTCGCCGAGGCGGCGCTCGGGATACTGGGGCGCTGGCTCTCGTCCACGCTCGGCGAGGGCCTGATTCTCGATCTGCGGACAGCTGTCTTCGATCATGTGCAGCGCATGCCGGTCGCGTTCTTCACACGTACACGTACGGGCGCGCTCGTCAGTCGTCTCAACAACGACGTCATCGGCGCCCAGCGCGCCTTCAGCAACACCCTGTCCGGAGTCGTGAGCAATGTCGTGACCCTGCTGCTCACCCTGGTCGTGATGCTCACCCTGTCCTGGCAGATCACCCTGCTCGCACTGGTGCTGCTGCCGGTGTTCGTGCTCCCCGCCCGGCGGATGGGCAGCAGGATGGCCAAGCTCCAGCGGGAGGCCGCGGACCACAACGCCGCCATGGGCACCAGGATGACCGAGCGGTTCTCCGCGCCCGGCGCCACCCTCGTCAAGCTGTTCGGGCGGCCCGGGGAGGAGTCCGCAGAGTTCGCGGCGCGCGCCCGGCAGGTGCGGGACATCGGGGTGCGTACGGCGATGGCGCAGTCCGCCTTCATCACCGCGCTGACGCTGGTGTCGGCCCTGGCGCTGGCCCTCGTCTACGGGCTCGGCGGCTGGTACGCCCTGCGGGGCACGCTGGAGCCGGGTGCCGTCGTCTCGCTGGCGCTGCTGCTCACCCGCCTGTACGCGCCGCTCACCTCGCTCGCCGGGGCGCGCGTCGAGGTGATGAGCGCCCTGGTCAGCTTCGAGCGCGTCTTCGAGGTGCTCGACCTGAAGCCGCTCATCGAGGAGAAGCCCGACGCCCGCACGGTCCCGGACGGGCCCGCCGCCGTCGAATTCGACGACGTCCGCTTCGCCTACCCCTCCGCCGACAAGGTCTCCCTCGCCTCCCTGGAGGAGGTCGCCGCCCTCGACACCCGGGGCGGTGCCGAGGTCCTGCACGGCATCTCCTTCCGCGCCGAACCCGGCCAGACCGTCGCGCTCGTCGGCTCCTCCGGCGCCGGCAAGTCGACCATCGCGCAACTGCTTCCGCGGTTGTACGACACCGACGCGGGCGCCGTACGGATCGGCGGGATCGACGTCCGCGAGCTCAGCGCCGAGTCGATGCGGGCGACCCTCGGCATGGTCACGCAGGACGGGCACCTCTTCCACGACTCGGTCCGTGAGAACCTGCTCCTCGCCCGCCCGGGCGCGACCGAGGACGACCTGTGGGACGTACTGCGCCGCGCGCGTCTGGACGATCTCGTACGGTCCCTGCCCGACGGCCTTGACACCGTCGTCGGCGAACGCGGCTACCGGCTCTCCGGCGGCGAGCGCCAGCGCATGACCATCGCCCGCCTGCTGCTCGCCCGCCAGCGCGTCGTCATCCTGGACGAGGCCACCGCCCATCTAGACAACACCTCGGAGGCGGCCGTCCAGGAGGCGCTCGCCGAGGCACTGGAGGGCCGCACCGCCGTCGTGATCGCGCACCGGCTGTCGACGGTGCGGGCCGCCGACCTGATCCTCGTCGTCGAGGCCGGCCGGATCGTCGAGCGGGGCACCCACGAGGAGCTGCTGGCGGCCGAGGGACGCTACGCCGAGTTGCACCGGACGCAGTTCAAGACCGCACGGGAGGGCAATGCGGAGCTCGCGGTCGCCGTGGACGCGCGGCCGTAGGCGCCGGGAGGCCGCCCCACGCCACCGGATGGAGGCGACCGGGCAGTCACCGGGTGGACGCCCGCCGTTCCTCGGCGGGCGTCCACCCTGTCCGCTCCAGGACACGCTCCTCGGGATGCGCTCCTCGCTACCCCCTCGGAACCGCTCCTCGGCTACGCGGTGAAGCGGTGGCTGCCGGAGCCGACCCGGTACACCGCGCAGCCGTCCTCGGTGCGCAGATACGTCGCGTGGGTGTGGGACACCTCGTCCGGCCCGGTCGCGGGGATCCACACCTCGGCCGTGGTGTTGGCGGGCACGGCGCAGGTGAGGACGAATGCGCCGGAACGCTGCTGCCATCGCGTGGAGATCGGGCCGTACACCGAGGTGAACGTGGCACGGGCGGAGGTGACGTCGCCGCCGGGCCGGGGGCGGACGACGATCTCCCGGTAGCCGGGCCGGCCCGGCGAGATACCGGCGATGTTGGCGTACATCCACTCGCCCACCGAGCCGTAGGCGTAGTGGTTGAACGAGTTCATGTCCGGGGTCTGGAAGCTGCCGTCGGGCCGGACGGAGTCCCAGCGTTCCCACATCGTGGTGGAGCCCTTGTCGATCTGGTAGCCCCAGCTCGGGAAGGACCGCTGCCTGAGCAGCCGGTAGGCGACGTCGGTGTGCCCGGTCTCCGTAAGGACGGGCAGCAGCCGGGGCGTGCCGAGGAAGCCCGTCGACAGATGCCAGTCCTTGGCGCGGATCAGATCGACGAGACGGCCGGCCGCCGCCGTGCGCAGGGCGTCGGGCAGCAGGTTCATCGACAGGGCGAGGACGTACGCCGTCTGTGTGTCGCCCTGCACCTTCCCGTCGGCGCCGACATAGGCGTCGCGGAACGCCTCGCGGACGCGCTCGAACAGCCCGGCGTAGGGCGCGGGGTCCTCGCCGAGCTCCTCGGCCATCCGGGCCGCGAGATCGGCGCTGTGCGCGAAGTAGGCGGTGGCGATGACGTCCTTGGGCGTCTCGTCCGAGACGTTCAGCCAATCCCCGTATCCGCCCGCCGGCCGCAGCAGGCCGTCACTGTGGCGCTCCAGGTACGCCAGCCAGGCCTGGACGGACGACCAGGCATCGGCGAGGACCTGCCGGTCCCCGTAGGCCTGGTACAGCGACCAGGGGACCGTGACCCCCGCGTCGCCCCAGCCCGCGACACCGTTGCCGACCGTCCCGACCATGGGCGCCACGTCGGTGAACGCGCCCTCCGCGGTCTGGCCGTCGCGCAGGTCCACGAGCCACTTGGCAAGGAAACGGGCCGACTCCATCGTGTACGCGGCGGTGGGCGCGAAGACGTTGATGTCGCCGGTCCAGCCCAGCCGCTCGTCGCGCGCGGGTGTGTCCGTCGGGACGGAGAGGAAGTTGCCGCGCTGCCCCCAGGTGATGTTGCTGTGCAACTGGTTGAGCATCGGGACGTCGGTCTCGAACTCCAGCGTGAAGGGCGCCGACGTATGCATGACGCGGCCGGTCACGGCCTGCGCGGAGGGAGTGCCGGGGAACCCGGTGACCTCGACGTAGCGGAATCCGTGGAAGGTGAAGCGCGGCTCGTACGTCTCCTCGCCGCCGCCCTTCAAGGTGTACGTGTCGGTCGCCGCGGCCGAGCGCAGATTCGCGGTGTAGAGGGTGCCGTCCGGGTTGAGGACCTCGGCGTGTCTCATCCGCACGGTCGTCCCGGCGTCGCCCGAGACGCGCAGGCGCACCGAGCCGACCAGGTTCTGGCCCAGGTCGAACACGTGGACACCCGGCGCGGGTTCGGTCACCTTCTCGGCCGCCCGTTCGCCGGCCACCCGAACCGGGCCGTCCACCTGGGCGACGATCCGTGCGGGCGCGGCATCACCCGCGGCGCGGACCGCGAGCCACGTCCGGTCGTCGAAGCCCGGTGAGGTCCAGCCGGGTGTCTCCATCCGCGCGTCGTACGTCTCGCCGCCCAGCAGGTCCGCGGCGACGATCGGCCCGGCCGCGGCCCGCCAGTCCGTGCCCGAGGTGACGCGTTCACTCGTCCCGTCGGTGTACTCGACCTCCAACTGCGCCAGCAGCGCCGGGCGTTCACCGTACTGGTGGGGCCCGAACATGCCGACGTTGCCCGCGTACCAGCCCGGCGCCACATAGGCGCCGATGGCGTTGGCGCCGGGCCGCAGGAGAGAGGTGACGTCGTACGTCTGGTACTGGACGCGTTCGCGGTAGTCGGTCCAGCCGGGGGCGAGCTGATCGCGGCCCACCCGGCGGCCGTTGAGGTGGGCCTCGTACAGGCCGAGAGCCGTGGCGTACAGGCGTGCGCGGGCCACCTTCTTGCGGGGCAGCGTGAACTCGTGCCGCAGCTGGTTGGCGGCGAACGACGCCGGGACGACCCTTCCCCAGGGACCCGCCCCCCACGCGGCGGCCGGCTTCGCCGCGGGCCAGCCGCCGTCGTCGAAGCCGTCCCCGCGCCAGTCGGCCGAGGGTTCCGCGTCCGCCGCCTTCCAGGAGGCGTCGGTGACGATCCGCTGTTCGCCGGACGCCGTGCGCAGCGTGAGGACGGCGACCAGACCGGCAGGCCCGACCGTCGCGTTGGTCGCCGCGACCGCGAGGACATTGCGTCCCGGGCGCAGCCGGGCGAGGACGTCGACGACGGCGGGACGGCGCCAGTCCTCGTTGTCGGTCGCCAGGTCGGTGCGTGCCACCTCGGCGCCGTTCACGGAGAGCGAGAAAACGTTGTCAGCGCTGATGGCCACCCTCGCCGCCGTCACGTCGGCGGGGAGATCGAGGACACGCCGGAACCAGCGCGTGCCCGCCGGAGCGCTGCTCGCCGGATCTCCCTCGGGGAACCAGATCCAGGAGCTGCCTTCGAGGGTGGGCGCGTCCGTGAGGACCGGGGGAGCGGAGATCCAGTTCGCCGACCATCGCGCGGAGTCCATGAGTCCGGTCTCCCACCAGGACGGCGCGCTCCAGCCGGAGGCCGTGCCGTCGGTGTCCCAGACCCGCACGGACCAGAAGTAGCGCTTCCGCGGGGCGAGTCGAGGGCCCGCGTACGGGACCAGGACGGACTGGTCGGACGTCACCTTTCCGCTGTCCCAGACGTCCGGGTGGGACAGGCCCGACGCGCTGGTGGCGACGCGGATCCGGTAGGCGGCCTGGCGCATCCCCGGCTTGTCGGAGGCCATCGGCCAGCTCAGCCGGGGGTGCTGCGCGTCGAGACCCAAGGGGTGCTGGACGTACTCGACGGTCGGAGTGGTGACGCGCGGAGCTCCGCGCGGTGCGCGCGGCCCGGCCGTCTCGGACACCTTCGCGGACGCCGGTGCGGCCTCGGCCGCTCCTGCTCCCGCTCCCGTGGCCGTCGCGGCGACGGCGCCCGCCGCGCCCGCCAGGATGTTCCTCCTGCTGATCAATTGCGGCCCCTCACCTAGGAGTTGTGAATCGATGGCGTTGTGAATCGATTCAAATCAACTTCACAGCGGCGAACGTAGGGGTGTGCGGGGTGAGGGTCAATGTGTGTGCAGGATTTTCCGCGATTTCGGGCTGCTGATCCGTGTCACCAGGAGGATCTGGCTGGTTCGCGCCCTCCGGTGATTGAACGGTTTCAATCGTCCGGTGAGGTGGTTTCGGGTCGGACGAGCCGCTGTCCCAGCTTCGCCGACCGCCGGTTGTGCCCCTTCGTGTCCCACCACTCGTCCAGATGGGCTCGGACGAGACGCACGAGTTGCCGCAGCCGGTCGGGAGGAGGCGCGGGCGAGGTGAGTACATCCACCCAGGACCTGTCGTCCCAGGGCAGGGCGACCACCCAGCGCTCATCCGGGTGGCCTTGGCGGCTCACTGTCAGCCGGTACGTCAACGTCACGCCGTGGCTCTGACGGTGCTGGACCGACAACTCGGCGACGTCGAAACGGAGTCCGTCAGGAGTGACGTACGAGCGACTCAAGGCCTGCTCGGCCGGTGTCTGGTTCTCCACAGGGGGTCCCATCACGCTTCGCGCCCTACCCTTCCGTGCCTCACGCTTTCGCGCCCCGGAACCGATTGTGGCCGGCCGCGGGGCGCTCGCGTAGGTCACGCTGCGCCTCAGGTGGCGTGCCGGGCCGCGAAGCCGAGGAACTCGGTCCAGGCGTTCCGGCCGAGGCTGACCATGGGGCCCACCGGGTGCTTCGAGTCCCGTACGTGCGTGGTGCCCGGCCCGGTTGCGACCTCGACGCACTCGCCGCCGTTGCCCGCGCTGTAGCTGCTCTTGAACCAAGCCGGGCCGTCGCTGTCCGGCTTGGTCGCTGCCCCGCTCATTTTTCTCCCAACAGCTTCTCGGTCAAAGAGAGCGATTCGGCCGGTGTGAGGGCCTGCGCGCGGAGACTCCCGTACGCGGCCTCAACCTCCCGGACCTTCCCACGCTCTGTATGGACGCGGCTGTCACCTTGGACTTCCGTGTAGGCGATCCTCCGCCCATCCACCGTCTCCATCAAGGTGAACGGGCCGGCCAGTCCTGCGTGTTCCACGCGAGACAGCGGCATCACCTGAATCTCGACGTTCCGTCGCTCCCCTGCCAGGAGGAAGTGCTCCAACTGGCCACGCCAGACTCCCTCCCCGCCCAGGGGGCGATGAAGAACAGCCTCCTCGATCACGAAGCTCAAGTGGGGTGCCGGACGCCTGACGAAGATCTCCTGCCTCGCCAGCCGTGCGGCCACTCGCTGTTCGATGACCCCTTCGTCCAGTAGCGGCCGCCACATGGCAAAAACCGCCCGCGCGTACTCCTCCGTCTGCAGCAACCCTGGTGCAGCCTGGGTTGCGTACACATGCAGCTCAACCGCATGTGCCTCCAATGCCGCCGCATCTCGGAAGAACGCCGGATACTGCGCCCGAGCCACCTCTTCCTTCCCCGCCCCCAACACCCCGCCCGTGTCCAGCACTTCGTCGGCCCGGTCGATGAACTTGGGCGGTGGGATCCGCCTGCCCTGCTCGAAGGACGCGATCGTCGACGCCGAATACCCGGTGCGCGCCCCCAGTTCGGCCCGGTCGAGCCCCGCCCGCTCACGGCACAGCTTCAATTGCCGCCCGAACACGTGCAGGATGCCCGCCCCGGACTCGTACTCCCCCTCCGCCCGCCGCTCCTCCACGCCCGTCACCTCCCGTACGTACCGCCACCGGAACACCTCGCAACCGCCACCACAACCGCTCCCGCGACCAACGCGCCGCGCGGGAGGCCGGTCACGCCTCACCCCGCGTACAACCACGCACCCGGCACGTACAACCGGCAGCGGTCGGCGCGTCACGCCTGTTCAAAGCTACGCACGGGCCGCGACCGTTCTCCGCATGAAGCCGGTAATTCCCCCACACAGGCATATGCCGCAACGCACAGTGGTCGCACGTGAGTTCGCGATGCGGTTCACATCGACCCCACGCGGCGCACGACTCGCCCGTCGTCTCATCTCGCACCGCCTGAACGAGTGGGGCCACCCGTACACGTCACCGGTCAATGAGACCGTCACCCTGATCACGGCGGAGCTCACGGCGAACGCCGTCCGGCACGGCCATGTCCCCGGTCGGGACTTCCACCTCCGCCTCGCCGAGACCGACGGTGTCTTACGGGTCGAAGTCACCGACACGCGGGCCGAGAGGCTCCCCGCTCCGGAAGTGCCGTACCCGGACGGGGAATCCGGGCGCGGCCTCCTGCTCGTAGCCGCACTCGCCGACGACTGGGGTGTCGCTCCGCGCCCGGCCGCCCCGGGCAAGACCGTGTGGGCGCAGGTGGCCCTCCCCGCGCCGGTGGACGCGGCCTGAACACGGCGCGGGGAGGCTGCTTTCATGGGTCAGGAGCTGGGTTCATTGGTCGAGGAGGACTGCTTGCCCTTCGTGCCGGGCGCCTGGTGAGTGAGGAAGGCCAGGTGCCACACGCCCTTCTCCCGTGTCACGGTGAAGGTGTCGCGCAGGGACCCGCCAGCCTTGCCCTCGGCCAGAAGTTGGCGGAACCGGTGTCTGGGCCCATGTCGTAGTCGATCCGGACATCCTTGATCTTCCAATCCTTCCCGCCCCGGTCCGCGAGGATCCGCGCGGCCTCCTTCCGCGACCAACCCTCGTCCTTGACGCCGCCGACCTCGATCAGACCGGTGGCGCTGCGAGAGTTGAGAGCGTCCACATATGCCTCAACGGCGTGACGTGCTCCGCCGGGGGACGCCGAGCGGGAGGGTTCGGCCTGGGCGTCCTGGGTCGAGCAGCCGGTGCCGAAGGCCAGGACGGCCGACGCGGCAAGCGCGGTCAAGACGGGTCGACCTCGCACAGCGTGCTCCTCGTTCCTCGGCGGGTTCCCCGGCTCCAACGGGGCGGCAGCCCGAGTGCGAAGAGACCTCTGTCGGGCGACGGGTTCCTCTGTGGCGGTCTCCTGATCTCGGAATGTCTGGTTCCTGGCATGTCTGCGCCCGCTCGATACAGTCGGAGCAGTCAAGCGCGGTTGTGATGGTTCCCGGTCGCACACCGGGGCAAAGCGCCTACGGGGCAGGGGAGTTCGGCCAGCCATCGCGCGGCCGATCGCGAGCTCCGTAACAGATCCGCCGGCACGCGCGCAATCCGTGTGATGCGGACTGACGCGAGGCCGGATGTGGTGTCCGGTGCCATGTCGGGGTCGCACGCCCGCTTCTAAGGTTCCGCAACGCTTCGGTGTGCCCGGCGTTCAGTGATGCGCCGACGGCCGCAAGAGCACCGGGCATTCGACGAAGGAGCCGCCGATGTCACTCCCCTCAGCCCAAGGACGCCACCGGAGTTGGTGGGGCCGCGCCGTGCCCCGTTTCCTCACTGTCGTGGCCCTCGTCCTGGGCGCCGCGCTGACCGGTCCCGCGCCCGCCCACGCCGCCGTCGCCCTCACCCGCGTCGGCAACTTCGGCTCCAATCCCGGCGCGTTGACCATGTACGTGTACCGGCCGGCGTCCCTGCCCGCGAACCCGCCCGTGGTCGTCGCGCTGCACGGGTGCACCCAGAGCGCCCAGGTCTACGCGGACAACTCCGGGCTGTCCCAGCTCGCCGACCGGGACAAGTTCCTGCTCGTGCTCGCGGAGACCACCTCCTCGAACAACCTCAACAAGTGCTTCAACTGGTTCCAGCCGAGCGACAACCAGCGCGATCAGGGGGAAGCCCTCTCCATCAGACAGATGGTGAGCAACGCCGTCTCCACGTACGGAGCGGACTCCCGGCGCGTCTACGTCACCGGCCTGTCCGCGGGCGGCGCCATGACCGCGGTCATGCTCGCCGCCTATCCCGACGTCTTCTCCGCCGGCGCCGTCGTCGCGGGGCTGCCCTACAACTGCACGAAGGACAAAAGCCCTTACGTGTGCATGAACCCCGGGGTCGACCTCAGCCCGGGCGACTGGGCCCAGCGGGTGCGCGACGCATACCCGTCGTACACCGGCCCATGGCCGCGCACGGCCATCTGGTACGGCGACCAGGACACGACGGTCGCACCGCTCAATGCCGGTGAACTGCGCGACCAGTGGACGGCGTTGCACGGGCTGTCCCAGACCCCCACCCGCACCACCACCATCGGGCCCGACTCCACCCGGCACGACGAGTACCTGGCCGCGGACGGCACGGTCGCCGTCGAGGTCGACAGGGTTCCCGGCATCGGTCACGGCACCCCGGTCGACCCCGGCACCGGCGCTCAGCAGTGCGGCAGCACGGGCGCCCCGTACTTCCTGGGTTCGATCTGCTCCAGCCACTGGATCGCCGAGTTCTTCGGCCTCGGCGGCTCCGGGACAGGAACGGGCTCGTTGCCCGCACCCACCGGACTGGCGGCGACCGGAGCCACCGACACGAGCATCAGTCTGAGCTGGAACGCCGTCAGCGGCGCCACGGACTACGTCGTCCAGCGCGACGGCGTCCCGGTCGGAACACCGAGCGGCACGTCGTACACGGACACCGGGCTGCGGGCGGGCACCTCGCACACGTACGTGGTCGCCGCCCGGGACGCCGGCGGCACGGCCGGATCCGGCTCGGGGACGATCACCGTGACCACCACCGGCGGCACCACCGCCTGCTGGACGGGCAGCAACTACAGCCACGTACAGGCGGGACGGGCCACCACGAGCGGTGGCTACACCTACGCCAAGGGCTCCGGCCAGAACATGGGTCTGTACAACACCTTCGTCACGCACACCCTGAAGGAGTCGCCCACCGGCTACTACACCGTCGCAGACCACGGCTGCCCCTGACCGGGCGCGGGGAACCCGGATCCGGCGAGGTGACCGGGCGCGGGGGATCCGAGTTCCGGCGAGATGACCAAGCCCGCCATGGTGGCCGACGACCCTATCGGGGCCGCCACCATGGTGGGCCAGCACATGTCCTGAGCAGTCACCCCGCCCTAGCCTCCGGTGCGTCCACCACTCACCAGCCGACCCGGAGGCACCGGATGCCCTCACCCCGTACGGCCGTCGCCCCGCCCCGCGGACGACGGCCCAGATGGCGCGTCGCTCTCGGAGCGCTGTCCCTCGCCGCCGCCTGTTCGACCGTCCCCGCGCCGGCCGCGGCGGCGCCCGTCGGCGTCGGGACACCCCGCGGGCACTGCGCCGCACATGATCTGCCGCTGCGCGTGCCGGGCGCGGACTTCCAGCAGGCCGACTGCCTGGACGAGCTGACCACCGCCGGGACCGTGGCCTCGGGCCACACCGACCCGGCCGACTACGCGGGCCTCACCCCCAAGGACCTGCCCACGCCCAGCGGAGTGCCCGGGATCCAGATCGACGGCTACTTCCCCGACACGTCCACCACCGACACCAATCACGGCTGGAACCACGACGCGCAGTTCGTCATACGCCTTCCCGACCACTGGAACGGCGGACTGGTCGTCGCCGGAACACCGGGCAATCGCGAGCAGTACGCCAACGACCGCGCGATCTCCGACTGGGTGCTCTCCCGCGGATACGCCTACGCCGCCACCGACAAGGGCAACACCGGCCTCTCCTTCTACCGCGACGGCCGCCGGCCCGGCGACGCCATCGCCGAGTGGAACACGCGCGTCACCCAGCTCACCCGCGCCGCCCGCTCCGTCGTCCGGCAGCGCTACCACCGGCTCCCGGCCCGCACCATCGCCACCGGCATCTCCAACGGCGGCTACCTCGTCCGCTGGCAGCTGGAGAACCATCCCGAACTGTTCGACGGAGGAGTCGACTGGGAGGGCACGCTGTGGCGCTCCGGCGGCCCCGGCCTGCTCACCTTCCTGCCGCCCGCGCTGCGTGAGTACCCCGAGTACGCGGCCGGGGGCGCCGGTGCCGAGCAGGCCCAGCAGGCCATGCACGCCGCGGGCTACCCGGCCGGTTCGGAGTTCCTGTGGCCGTATCACCACCAGGTGTACTGGGACCTGACCCAGCGCATCTACCGTGAGGAAGTGGACCCCGGTTACGACGGAGCGACCGAGGCGGGAACCCCGTACTGCGCCTCCGGCACCCCCGGCTGCGACGCCGACTACGACTACGCCACCCGGCCGGGAGCGGTCCACCGAGCCGTCGACCGCATCGCGCTGACCGGACGCATCGGCAAGCCGCTCATCACCCTCCAGGGCACACTCGACGTGCTGCTGCCCATCAGCCAGGACTCCGACGTCTACGCACGGATGGTGCGAGCGGCCGGGCGGGGCGGGCTGCTGCGGTACTACCGCATCGAGGACGGGACGCACACCGACTCGCTCGTCGACGCCTTCCCCGACAAGCTCCGCCCGATGATCCCCTGCCACCGCTCCGCCTTCACGGCGCTCGAACGATGGCTGGCCGGCGAGGGCCGTCCTCCCGCGGGCCACACCGTCCCGCGCCCGGCCGACGCGGACCGGGCGACGCTGCTGACCAGCTGCCCGCTGGACCGGACGAGCAGTCCCGAAGCGGCTCCTCGGACGTAGGCGATCAGCGCGTGCGTCCCGCTGTGGCGATCGTCACGAAGATCTTCGAGGGCTGTTGCGTACCCTGATCCCGGCCGTTCGTGAAGGGCGGCCCGGGGGAGCGAGAACGACCCCGGGCACCCTTCCCGGCGCCGTATGCACCGTCGCGAAAGTCGTCGGCCGGTCAGCGGGAGCCCTGGGACATCTCGGGGGAGCTGACCGGACCAGCGACTCGCTGTAAGGTAGGAAACAGCCCTTGACCTGCAAGAACGCGGGCAGGGAGCCGAGATTCTGGAGTTGCCTCGATGCTGCGCACCATGTTCAAGTCCAAGATCCACCGCGCCACGGTCACCCAGGCCGACCTGCATTACGTCGGATCCGTCACGATCGACGCCGACCTGCTCGACGCCGCCGATCTGCTGCCCGGTGAGCTCGTCCACATCGTCGACATCACCAACGGCGCCCGCCTGGAGACGTACGTCATCGAGGGCGAGCGCGGGTCGGGTGTCGTCGGGATCAACGGAGCGGCGGCCCATCTTGTGCATCCCGGTGATCTGGTGATCATCATCAGTTACGCTCAGGTGACCGACGCGGAGGCGCGGGCGCTGCGGCCCAGCGTCGTGCATGTGGACCGCGACAACCGGATCGTGTCCCTCGGCGCCGACCCGTCCGAGCCGGTACCTGGCTCGGACCAGCAGCGCAGCCCGCAGGCCGTCACCGGCTGAGGCGCGAGGCGGCGGCGTCGCAGGACCCCTGGACCCGAGGAGTGGCCGTGAGTGATATCGAGATCCGCGACGACAGGGCGGCCGGCCGCCTCGAGGCGTTCGCCGGTGACCAGGTGGTCGGACATGTCGAGTACTTCGTCCTGGAGGAGCCCGCGCGGGCATTCGTCCCCGTCCACACCATCGTGGAACCCGAGCACGAGGGCCGGGGCATCGCCGGCTCCCTCGCACGTGAGCTGTACGTCATGGCCGCGCGCGAGGGTGTCGTGGTCGCGCCGCTCTGCCCGTACGTCGTGAAGTGGGCGGAGCGGCACCCCGAGGAGGCTCCGGTGGCCGACCCGGAGCTGCTGAAGGCCGCAGTGGAGTGGCTCAAGGCGCATCCGGGACGCTTCTGATGACCGGGGTGCCGCACCTGTCCCGGTCCGGGCCGCTCGCGCTGCTGCACACGTCGCCGGTGCACGTCCCCGTCTTCGACGCGCTGCGCGACGAGGCCCACCAGGGCCTGGAGCTGCGGCACCTGGTCGACGAGGAGCTGCTGGCGAGGGCCCGGCGCGAGGGGCCCGAAGCGGTGGCCGACGAGGTGCGGGCGCTGCTCGGCCGGGCCGTCGCCGACGGCGCGCGGGTCGTGCTCTGCACCTGCTCGACCATCGGTGCGGTCGCGGAGCGGACCGACGCCGGGGTGCCCGTGCTCCGCGTGGACCGCCCGATGGCCGCCGCGGCGGTGGCCACGGGACCGCGGGTCGTCGTCCTCGCGACGGTGGCGAGCACCCTGGAACCGACGGTCGCCCTGATGGAGGAGGAGGCCCGCGGCGCGGGCCGCCCCGTCGAAGTCCGTACGGCACTGGTCGAGGACGCGTGGGCACTGTTCGAGGCGGGTGACGTGGACGGCTGCGCCCGCGCGGTGGCCGACGCCGCCGACGCGGTTACCGACGCCGATGTGATCGTCCTCGCCCAGGCGTCCATGGCTCCGGCCCAGCGGCTCACCACCACCTCGGTACCGGTGCTGTCGAGCCCCCGCCCGGGTCTCTCCGCCGCGGCGGACGTGGCCCGCGCGGCCCACACCGGCTAGGCCCACCGGCCGCCCCAGCAGTGCACCCCGGGTTGTCCGAGTGCGACGGGTGGCGACCGGCTCGTGGTCCGGGCCTGGGGCCCCGCCTGGGCCGATCAGTGGTCTGAGCAATGGGCCCCGGGCCGACCAGGTCTGAGCAGCGCGCCCCGGGTGGGGCCGGCCGTGGTGCGAGTGCGACGGGTGGCGATCGGCTCGTGGTCCGGGCGTCGCGCCCCACATGGGCCGATCAGTGGTCGGACTCGGACCGAGTGCGCCGGGCAGTGCCGACTCGTGGTCCGGGTCTTGGGCCCCGCCTGGGCCGATCAGTGGTCTGAGCCTCGCGCCCCGCGTGCGCCCACCAGCGGTCCGCGCGGCACGCCCCACGTGGGTCACCGGCCCCGCCATGGCGCACGCCGCGTAGGTCCACCTGGTCGCCGTCCCTCGCGCGACGGGGTGAGTGGGTGCGCCGGGGCCGGGTACGCGTGGGACAAGTCCAGGGCCGACGTACCGACTGGCTGGAGGACCACCATGACGCATCCGTACCCCGACCCCGTACCGCCGGGGCCGACCCCGGGTCCGAGCCCCGAGCCTCCGGGGCCGAGTCCCTTCCCGGACCCGACGCCGAGCCCCGATCCCGCCCCCGGGCCGAAGCCGGGCGGTCCCGACCCCGTCCCCGGGCCGAAGCCGGGCGGTCCCGACCCCGTCCCCGGGCCGAACCCCGTACCCGGTCCGGAACCTGTGCCGTCCCCGTCCCCGATCCCGACACCGCCGGGCCCCGAGCCGGTACCGGAACCCCGGCCCGGGCCCCTGACCTGACAGACGGCTCCGCGCCCGGCCTCGACGGGGTCCCGGCCGGGGGGCGCGCCGCCCGGGTCAGGGGCGCCCGGGCGGGCGCGCCGCGGCGGCCCGGCACCGGGGTGCACGGGGGGGGGTTCGTGTGGCGCGGGTGGG